>JAVVRS010000059.1:0-7501 GCA_036654595.1 Oscillospiraceae bacterium
GAATAGGAATTTCGATTGCTTTACCGGAAGTATTGGCAATAAGTCCACGCATACCTGCAAGCTGACGAATTTGTTCAATACTACCACGAGCACCGGAGTCCGCCATCATATAGATAGGATTTCCAACGGTTTCATCAATATTCTTTTTCAGAGCCTCTTTTACCTTTTCAGTTGCTTCATTCCAAATCTTGATAACACGTCCATAACGTACTTCTTCCGAAATAATACCTCTGTCATATTCACGTTTTACTTTTTGTACCTGTTCCTCTGCAAATGTGATAAATTCCTTTTTATTTTCAGGGATTATTGCATCACTTACAGCAACGGTAACAGCCCCTCTTGTGGAATATTTAAAGCCTTGAGCTTTAATTTTATCCAATACTTCTGAGGTTCTGGTTGTACCATGAACACGAATACATCTGTCTATGATATTAGCAAGGTCCTTTTTACGAACAAGACTGTCAATTTCAAGATTGAATTGTTTGTCGGAATCTGTTCTGTCAACGAAGCCCAAATCTTGTGGAATAGGGTCATTAAAGATAATTCTTCCAACTGTAGCTTCAATTACTCTGCTGATACGTTTACCCGAGATTTCTTTGGTCATACGAACTCTAATCGGAGCATGAAGTCCTACTGCACCTTGGTCATATGCCATCAATGCTTCATTAGGGTCTTTAAATACTTTTTGAGCACCTGTTTCATCTTCACGCAGCATTGTCAAATAGTATGAACCCAAAACCATATCCTGTGAAGGAACAGCAACAGGACGACCATCTGAAAGCTTGAGTAAATTGTTAGCCGCAAGCATCAAGAAACGAGCTTCTGCTTGTGCTTCTGCGGACAACGGAACGTGAACAGCCATCTGGTCACCGTCAAAGTCGGCATTGTATGCAGTACATACCAATGGGTGAAGTTTAAGTGCACGGCCCTCAACCAATACAGGTTCAAATGCTTGTATGCCCAATCTATGCAGCGTAGGAGCACGGTTTAATAGAACCGGGTGGTCTTTGATAACCACTTCCAATGCGTCCCATACTTCTTTAAGAGAAGCACGTTCAACCATTTTACGGGCATTTTTAATATTGGTAGCAACTTCTTGGTCAACCAGACGTTTCATTACAAATGGTTTGAACAATTCAATTGCCATTTCTTTAGGCAAACCGCATTGGTACATCTTCAGTTCGGGACCTACAACGATAACCGAACGACCGGAATAGTCAACACGTTTACCCAAAAGGTTCTGACGGAAACGACCTTGTTTACCTTTAAGCATATCTGAAAGAGATTTAAGCGGACGATTGTTAGGTCCCGTTACCGGTCTGCCATGTCTGCCATTATCTATCAACGCATCAACAGATTCCTGCAACATTCTCTTTTCATTTCTTACAATGATATCGGGAGCACCGAGTTCCAACAATTTTTTCAGACGATTGTTTCTGTTGATTACACGGCGATACAAATCATTGAGGTCAGATGTCGCAAAACGTCCGCCATCAAGCTGTACCATTGGTCTGATATCGGGTGGAATTACAGGGATAACACTTAAAATCATCCATTCCGGACGGTTTCCGCTTGTACGGAATGCTTCCACTACTTCAAGGCGTTTAAGCAATCTTGCTTTTTTCTGTCCCTGCTGCAATGTTTTAATTTCAGTTTTAAGTTCTTCTGCAAGGGTATCCAAATCTAAATCCGCAAGCAGCTTTTGAATTGCTTCCGCACCCATGCCGGCTTCAAAATCGTCCTCATAGGCTTCTTTATAATCACGATATTCCTTTTCGGAAAGCAGGGTGTATTTTTTAAGATTTGTAACGCCCGGGTCAACTACTATATATGATGCAAAATACAGCACCTTTTCCAGCAATCGAGGGGACATATTAAGCAGCAATCCTATCCTTGAAGATGTTCCTTTAAAGTACCAGATATGGGATACCGGAGCAGCAAGCTCAATATGACCCATACGTTCACGCCTTACTTTTGAGCGAGTTACTTCAACTCCGCAGCGTTCACACACTTTACCCTTGAAACGCAGACGTTTATATTTACCGCAATAACATTCCCAGTCCTTTGTAGGTCCGAAAATCTTTT
This sequence comes from Oscillospiraceae bacterium, assembly GCA_036654595.1. Classification (GTDB taxonomy): domain Bacteria; phylum Bacillota; class Clostridia; order Oscillospirales; family Ruminococcaceae; genus RGIG7389. Next base: position 2,086 of record JAVVRS010000059.1, read on the forward strand.
CGCAGAACAAACCATCACGTTCCGGTTTAAGTGTTCTGTAGTTGATGGTTTCCGGCTTTTTTACTTCGCCGTAAGACCATTCTCTCATCTGTTCAGGGGACGCCAGGCCGATTTTTATAGACTCAAAAACATTAAACTCCATATACTATGCGACCCTTCTTCCTTTAAAAATTATCCTCATCTTGATCAACTTCAATATCAACTTCCTCATCAATGTCATCTTCTTCATCGCTGTCTTTCAAACCGAAATTACCGAATGAGCCAAGCAGCTCGGCAATATCATCATCACCGTCAGCTTCATCTGCATTTTCAACCGCAAAACCTTCTTCGATATCTTCGTCCAAAATAACATTTTCATGGTCAAATCCAATATCATCTCCAAGGTCGTCTTCAATCAAGTCTGTCGGAGGTGTTGTACCAAAGTTTGGCACATCATCTTCGTCAAAGTTTTGTTTAAGGTCAATTTCTTCATCGTTTTTATCCAGCACCTTAACATCAAGAGCAAGGGACTGCAATTCTTTGATAAGAACCTTAAAGGATTCCGGTACGCCAGGCTGTGGTACGTTTTTACCTTTCACAATAGCTTCAAAGGTTTTTACACGACCAACAACGTCATCTGACTTAACAGTCAAAATTTCCTGCAATGTGTAAGCCGCACCATAGGCTTCAAGTGCCCAAACTTCCATTTCCCCAAAACGCTGTCCGCCAAACTGTGCTTTACCACCCAACGGCTGTTGTGTAACCAATGAGTAAGGTCCTGTTGAACGGGCATGAATTTTATCATCTACAAGGTGATGGAGCTTGAGGTAATACATATAGCCTACAGTAACTCTGTTATCGAAATAATCTCCCGTACGTCCGTCACGCAGCTGTATTTTACCATCTTCCGGAAGTCCCGCAAGCTTCAGACATTCACGAATATCATCTTCATGTGCACCATCAAATACAGGTGTCATAACTTTCCAGCCGAGTTCCGCACAGGCACGACCCAAATGCACTTCAAGCACCTGTCCGATATTCATACGGGAAGGTACGCCCAATGGGTTAAGAACGATATCCAGCGGACGTCCATCAGGAAGATATGGCATATCTTCTTGAGGGAGTATTCTTGATACAACCCCTTTGTTACCATGACGACCTGCCATTTTATCTCCGACAGAGATTTTACGTTTTTGAGCAACATAGCAACGTACAACCATATTTACACCCGGTGAAAGCTCATCGCTGTTTTCTCTGGTAAATGTTTTAACATCAACGATTATACCCGATTCACCATGAGGTACACGCAATGAAGTATCTCTTACTTCTCTTGCTTTTTCACCGAAAATAGCTCTTAGCAGGCGTTCTTCGGCGTTCAGCTCGGTTTCGCCCTTAGGTGTAACCTTGCCTACAAGTATATCTCCGGAACGAACTTCCGCACCTATGCGGATAATACCTTGGTCATTCAAATCTTTAAGAGCATCTTCCGGTACGTTTGGAATATCACGGGTAATTTCTTCCGCACCGAGTTTTGTATCTCTTGATTCCAATTCATATTCTTCAATATGGATTGAGGTGTAAATATCTTTTCTTACAAGTTTTTCATTTATGAGAACAGCATCTTCATAGTTGTAACCTTCCCATGTCATAAATCCAATTAAAGCATTACGTCCAAGTGAGATTTCACCGTTTTCGGTAGCAGGGCCATCAGCAATAACCTGTCCTGCTTCTACTCTTTCGCCTGCGGATACAATCGGTCTTTGATTTACACAAGTACCTTGATTTGAACGTCTGAACTTGAGAATATGATATTTTTTCTGTTCGCCCATATCTGTTTTTATAACAATTTGGTCAGCTGAAACACGTTCAACCACACCTGCTTCTTTAGATATAATCGCTACACCGGAATCTACCGCCGCTTTGTATTCCATACCTGTACCTACAATAGGTGCTTCCGGAACCAAAAGCGGAACTGCCTGACGCTGCATGTTCGCACCCATCAAGGCACGATTGGCATCATCGTTTTCAAGGAAAGGTATCATTGCGGTAGCTACCGAAACAACCATCTTAGGCGAAACGTCCATAAAATCAACCATTGTACGGTCAACTTCCTGTACTGCATCTCTGTAACGAACGGTAATCATTTTATCAATAAAGTGATTGTTTTCATCAAGCGGTGCATTTGCCTGTGCAACGATAAACTCATCTTCAACATCGGCTGTCATATATACAACGTCTTTTAATACTTCACCTGTTATTTTATCAACTCTGCGATATGGAGCTTCAATGAAGCCATATTCATTTATCTTTGCAAACGAGGCAAGGTAAGAGATAAGACCAATGTTCGGACCTTCAGGGGTTTCAATAGGACACATACGACCATAATGGCTGTAATGTACGTCACGAACTTCAAACCCTGCTCTATCACGAGAAAGACCGCCGGGTCCCAACGCTGACAAACGACGTTTATGAGTAAGTTCTGCAAGAGGATTGTTTTGGTCCATGAACTGTGACAATGGAGAAGAACCGAAAAACTCTTTGATGGACGCAACAACAGGACGAATGTTTATCAATGCTTGTGGTGTGATAACTTCCATATCCTGTGCTTGAGTTGTCATTCTTTCACGAATAACTCGTTCCATTCTGGAGAAACCAATTCTAAACTGATTTTGCAGCAGTTCACCGACTGAACGTATTCTTCTGTTGCCAAGGTGGTCAATATCGTCAAAATTGCCGACACCGAAACCGAGATTACAGATATAATTGATTGTTGTAAGCATATCATCAATTATAATATGCTTTGGAATAAGGTCATCAACTCTTTGCTTGATTGCCGCTGAAATTTCTTCCGGTGTAACAGCAGTTTCAAGTATTTCACACAATACGCTAAATCTTACCTTTTCATTTACGCCCAATGCTTCAGCATTAAAGCCATCAAAGGTAACAAAGTCATGTATGTCCACCATTCCGTTGGAGATTACCCTTACTTCGGTTTCACCAACCATCAGGTATGCGGAGTCAACACCTGCTTTTTGAATTGCAGTTGCTTTTTCTCTGGTAATTACTTCGCCTGATTCAGCCATTATTTCACCTGTAAGAGGATTAACAATAGGCTGTGACAAAACTTTACCTATAAGTCGGTGAGCAATGGCAAGTTTTTTATTGTATTTATAACGGCCTACTCTTGATAAATCATATCTTCTTGCATCAAAGAAAAGTGAGTTGATATGAGATACGGCGGAGTCAATGGTCGGAGGTTCACCCGGACGAAGCTTGCGATACACTTCAAGCAAGGCTTCTTCTTTATTGGTGGTGCTGTCCTTCGCCAATGTTGCGATAATACGAGGGTCCTCACCGAAAAATTCCAAAATCTCAGCATCGCTTCCAAGTCCCAATGCTCTGATGAAGGTAGTTATCGGCAGCTTCCTGTTCTTATCAATTCTTACATAGAAGATATCATTGGAATCTGTTTCGTATTCCAGCCACGCACCACGATTAGGGATAACGGTTGCAGCATAAAGCTCTTTACCTGATTTATCTCGTGACATGGAGTAATAAACACCCGGCGAACGTACGAGCTGTGATACGATAACACGTTCAGCACCATTAATAATAAAGGTGCCGCTTTCGGTCATAAGCGGAAAATCGCCCATGAATATATCTTGTTCTTTAACCTCACCTGTTTCTTTATTGAGCAGGCTGGCACGAACTCTCATCGGTGCCGAATAGGTTGTATCACGTTCTTTGCATTGTTCTATAGTGTATTTCGGCTTATCATCTAAACGATAATCAATGAAATCCAGTACCAAATTCCCCTGATAGTCAGTGATAGCAGAAATATCTCCGAACACTTCCTTTAGCCCTTGTTCGAGGAACCATTTGTATGAGTTTTTTTGTACTTCAATCAGGTTTGGCATCTCCAGAACCTCGTTGATTTTTGAAAAACTCATGCGAACATTTTTACCAAGCTGTACTGGTTTAACATTCACCATAGGCTTAATCCACTCCATTTCATTGATTAAATATTTTTAGGAAACTACTGCTTTGGAATGTAAAAAACAAGCCTCCACCCCTATTATTAAACAGAAGATACAGAACTTATTTGATGACCATCTCAAGGTGTTAAATTTCCTTTGTGCATATTATACAAATCTTGCGGAACAACTCCGCATTTCTAAAAAAAAGATATTGAATGATTTCATTTCTTATGTTACAATAGACATAAGAACTTCATGAGAACTACATTAATATATTTTTTTTGATACAGTATATTATTATATTACCGTTATGCGTTCTTGTCAACATAATTTTGCCATTTTGCATATTTTAAGGTCTTTTTAACATTTAGTTAACAGTTTGTCCATTTTCTCCTGCTATATGGCTATTATTTACATAATCTGGATTGTTTTGCACCGCTTTTTAAAAACTTGTCCTGCTTTAGTATAAATACTTTGATAATTCTAAAATTAAATATGCCAATTAACCTTGAACTGCCTTTGCACCTTGATGCAGGTCAGTTCTTTTTTATGGCAATAAGGAGGTCTTTCTGTTGAAATCATACGGTTTAATTGGAGAAAAGCTTGTACATTCTCTCTCCCCTGTAATACATCAACTGATTTTTGAAGCATTATCCTTAAACGGACAATATTCTCTTTTTGAAGTTGAACCGCAAAATATACCAAATCTGCTTACCTCTTTAAATACACTGGGACTTAATGGCGTAAATGTTACAATCCCTTATAAAACCGCTGTCATGCCGCTGCTTGATGAAATCTCTGCTGAAGCTGTTGCTATCGGTGCTGTAAATGTAATTGACCTTCACAATGGCAAAGCTATCGGCTATAACTCGGATTACTACGGCTTTGGTACCATGCTTGAAATTGCAGGAATTGATGTCAACGGTAAAAATGTTGTTATCCTTGGAGCCGGCGGTGCCGCAAAAGCAGGTATCGCTTACATTAATAATTCCAATGCCAAAGCTATACGGGTTATCGGTCGCAGCATAAATAAGCTTACTGATATTGCCAAACAATTTCCGGCTATCCAAACCGGTTTGTTTTCAGATGAAGATTTGATTGTCGGTGATATTCTTATTAACTGCACTCCTGTAGGTACTTTTCCTAATGTAAACGAATGTCCTATACCATTGGAATTTATCTCACGTTTCAGTGCTGTGGTTGACATGATTTACAACCCTGCTCAGACCTTACTTACAAAAAAAGCAAGCGAGCTTGGTATTACCACAACCAATGGTTTATATATGCTTATTTATCAAGCACTGAAAGCCGAAGAAATCTGGCAAGGTATAAGCATTGATAAAAGCCTTGCCATACCCATTCACCATGAATTGGAAGCAAAATTAAAAGCTATACAGTTTCATGCTTAACTGTCCGCCGGAGCAAAAACCGTCCCCACAGCAGGGGAGCTCGGCGAAGCC
>JAVVRS010000060.1:0-2812 GCA_036654595.1 Oscillospiraceae bacterium
AGGACTCACAACCCAGAGGAAAACCTATTAAACCCGACGTATCAAGACAGGTGTGAATTTGTTTTTGCTTTGCTTTGCCAAACAGCTCCGTTACAAAAGGTATCTGCATTAAAGGTTCACCGCCAGTGAGTGTAATACCGCCATTTTTATAGAAAGCACGGTTTTTTTCAAATGCTGCAATTATCTCATCACTGCTCATGGTGTTGCCGACATTCATCTGCTGAGTGTCGGGATTATGACAATAAAGACAACGCATTGGACAGCCTTGCAGGAATACGACAAATCGTATTCCCGGGCCGTCTACAGTGCCAAAGCTTTCGGTTGAATGTATATATCCTGTCATATGAATTACATTGCTTCGTGCATGGTTCTGGAGATAACATCATTTTGCTGTTCATGTGTAAGCTTAATGAAGTTTACTGCATAACCCGAAACACGAATTGTTAGCTGCGGATAGTTTTCGGGGTGAGCCTGTGCATCAATCAAGGTTTCTCTTGTAAGCACATTTACATTGAGATGATGTCCGCCCTTGGTAACATAGCCATCAAGCAGGTCAACAAGATTGTTTATCTGTGATTGTGTAGTTTTCATATAAATAATCCTCCTATATTGGTTTTATTCTCTATCCATTCCATTATGCAAAGTAGGTATATTGCAAGGTATATTAATATCAATGTCACCCATGATTACTTTATCGTCCTTACCTAAAGCACCGGGAATAATAGTAAATGTGTTGGAAATACCATCACGAGCATCATGGAAAGGAAGCTTTGCGACAGATGACAGTGAAGCAACAGCACCGCTGTGGTCACGTCCGTGCATTGGGTTTGCACCGGGTGCCATTGGCTGACGATAACGACGTCCATCAGGAGTATTGCCTGTATTTTTGCCATACACTACATTTGAAGTGATTGTAAGAATTGACATTGTAGGTATACTGTCACGATATGTATGATGTTTGCGTAGCATATTCATAAAAGAAGATACCAAATCTTTGGCAATCATATCTACTCGGTCATCATCATTGCCATATTTAGGGAAATCACCTTCGGTTTCAAAATCTACAATAATACCATCTGCATCTCTTATAGCTTTGACCTTTGCATATTTTATAGCTGACAAAGAATCAGCTACACAGGAAAGCCCTGCAATACCTGTGGCAAAGTAGCGTTTTACATTTTTATCATGCAATGCCATCTGTATTTTTTCATAGCAATATTTATCGTGCATATAATGTATAACATTAAGGGTGTTTACATAAATATCGGCAAGCCATTCCATCATATCGGTAAATCTGCCCATGACTTCATCATAATCAAGATATTCAGAGGTTATAGGTCTGTATTTTGGGCCGACCTGTTTTTTGGTACATTCATCAATACCGCCGTTCAGAGAATACAAAAGACATTTTGCAAGGTTGGCACGAGCACCGAAAAACTGCATCTCTTTACCGACACGCATTGAGGAAACACAGCAGGCAATAGCATAATCATCACCCATATCACAACGCATAAGGTCATCATTTTCATACTGAATTGAAGATGTTTGAATAGACATTTTTGCACAGAATTGTTTAAAGTTTAATGGTAGTCCGGTTGACCAAAGTACTGTAAGGTTTGGTTCGGGTGCAGGGCCTAGGTTTGTAAGAGTATGAAGATAACGATAGGACATCTTTGTAACCATATGTCTGCCATCAATTCCCATACCGCCAAGAGATTCCGTTACCCAAATAGGGTCACCTGTAAATAAATCGTTATATTCCGGAGTACGGGCAAATCTTACAAGACGCAGTTTCATAATAAAATGGTCAACAAATTCCTGTACTTCCTGTTCGGTAAAAATGCCGTTTTGTATATCACGCTCTGCATATATATCTAAAAAGGTTGAGGTGCGTCCCAAGGACATTGCAGCTCCATTTTGTTCCTTTACGGCACCTAAATAACCAAAATATGTAGCTTGTATTGCATCTTGCACCGTTAAGGCAGGTTTTGAAATATCACAGCCATATATTTTTGCCATCTTTGTAAGTTCTTTTAAAGCAGATATCTGTTCGGAAAATTCTTCTCGGTCACGAATAACATCAGCGGTCATAACACAGCCGGTAGAATTTTTTTGAGCTAATTTATCCTGTATCAACAGTTCTGTACCATATAAAGCAAGACGACGATAGTCACCTATAATACGTCCTCTGCCATATGCGTCGGGTAAGCCTGTAATAATATGATTGGAACGGCAATTTCTCATTTCTTGTGTATAAGCATCAAAAACACCTGCATTATGTGTTTTTCTGTGAGTAGAGAAAAAGTTTACCACTTCATCATCTACTTTATATCCATTATCTTCACAAGCTTTCGCAGCCATACGAATACCGCCATATGGCATAAGTGAGCGTTTAAATGGTTTATCGGTTTGTAATCCAACTATTTTTTCTTTTGATTTATCAAGGTATCCTGCATCATGTGATGTAAGGGTGGAAACTACTTTAGTATCCATATCCAACACGCCGCCTGCATCAATTTCCTTTTTTGCAAGGTCTAAGAAAATGCTTTGCAGGTCAAGGGTTGCAGGTGTAGCTTCTTCCAGAAAAGAGTCATCTCCATCATACATAGTATAATTTCTTTGTATGAAGTCACGCACATCAATTTCTCGCTCCCAAGTACCACCTTTAAAGCCGTTCCATTCTTCTCTCATTCAATTGCCCTCCCAAGCCTGATTGTCTTACTTTAAAATAATTCGGTTAAATATCATATTATACACAGAGCCGAAGCTATTTGCCTCGCAGCTGAGGATTTGCCCAGCGGGCAAATCCTCT
>JAVVRS010000060.1:2822-6830 GCA_036654595.1 Oscillospiraceae bacterium
GGCAATGCGTTGAGCCGCCTGTGGGCGGCTCAACGGCTGCGAGGCAAATGCTGCAAAGTTTGCACAAACAGTATATCATACAAAAAGAAAAAAATATAGACACCTCAATTTTTTTTGAAGTGTCTATTCTGTGAAAATTAAAGAAGCTTTTTTTGCATAATATCAGGATTTGTACTGTATAATAAGGCGTTATCTTTGGATATAATGCCTTGTTGATAAAGGTTTAAAATGCTTGCGTCCATAGTAATCATACCATCATTTGCAGAAGAATAGATTACGGAATCTATTTGATGAACCTTTGATTCACGAATCATATTACGGATAGCATTGTTCATAAGCATTATTTCAAATGCAGGTACAATACCACCATTTTTAGTTGGTATAAGCTGCTGTGATACAACCGCTTGAAGTATCATAGAAAGTTGTATTGCAATTTGACGCTGTTGACTTGATGGAAAAGCATCAATAATTCTGTCAATCGTATTAGCAACGCCAATGGTATGTAAAGTAGAGATGATAAGATGTCCTGTTTCAGCCGCTGTCATAGCAACACTGATTGTTTCATAGTCACGCATTTCACCTAAAAGAATTACGTCGGGTGATTGACGTAAAGCAGCTCGTAAAGCTTTAACATAACTTTCGGTATCGGTAGAAATTTCTCGCTGACTTACAATTGATGTGCCATGTCGGTGAAGATATTCCAAAGGGTCTTCCAATGTAATGATATGGTCATTTTTAGTGTGATTTATTTTATCTATAATACAAGCTAAGGTAGTAGATTTACCACTACCTGCCGCACCTGTAACCAACACTAAACCTTTTGACCGCTTTGAAAGTTCCATAACAGTATCGGGAATACCTAAATCAGATGGATTTGGAAGCTCAAATGTAACAATACGGATAACCGCAGCCAGTGAACCTCTTTGACGGTAGGCACTTACACGAAAGCGAGAAACACCTTTTACTGCAAAAGAAAAATCATCATCACCTTCATCAAGAATATGGTGCATATTTCGATTGTCGGCAAGTAAGTATATTTCTTTTATAAATTCTGCTGTTTGTGCAGGTAATAATTTCTCTTGCTGTAAATGTTCAATACGTCCGTTTACTTTGCAGGAAACAGGCAGACCGGAAATGATAAATAAATCCGAAGCTTTACGTTCTACTGCATTTTTTAAAATCTCAATAACGTCCATCTGATTTCCTCTTTCTTTAACTTGCATAATTATATTATCTGCTGAGAATGTTGATTAGCAAGCAAATTTTACTCTATGTGGGGCGGCACAATCAATGTCAAAACCTACGGTTTTGACATTGCGGCGGCGTAGCCGCCGGCGGTCGCCAGACCGCATTGTGCCGCCCACATAAAGCCGGTCTTAAAGCTAATCAACACTCATTGCTTATGTTCCGTCCCAAACATTTATACTGTCATCTTCTATCCATTCACCGCTTGAAATTGGTCGCCATGCTTTAAGTGTATACCGTTTGCCATTTGCTTGCGGTGGGTAGAGTATTTCAAGTGAAACCTCCAAAACTCGGTTTTCATCAATTGGAATTTGATAATTTACGGTTATTTCTTTGCCATTCGGTACAGAGATACCCGGAAGTGTTTTAAGCACAGAAGTACAAAGTGCAAAATATTCATCTTTGGGTTTAGTTGTTGGTGTGTTCATTAATATAGTATCAATTTCAGATAATTTTTCTTGTGCGGTAGCATCAGCAGTATAGTAAGCAGCAGATGCCGCTGATGCTCGTGAGGTGAGTTTGAGGTCAGCATTTGCGGAAACCATTGAAAGAGTAGCAAATGTGGTTAAACAAAGCAATACAAATATCACTAAAATTGGGGTTGTGCCGGTATTGATGCTTGCTCCGGTACCTTTACGCATGATTTCACCTCGTTTCATCAGCAATTGTTGGTGGTATATGAGTCTTTATATCCAATTCATAAAGTGATTGTTCATGCCGCATTACTGTAATGTGAGCGGAAATAAGTGGCTTTGGGTGGGTGAATTTAATATGCAGACTATAAGCTGAATTATCAGGTGTGCAAGCAACCCAGTTTTTGTCATAATAAACAACAATTATATTTTCATTGAGGTTTTCTGCACCAAGTAATTTTTTTAATTTTGTTTCTGAACCGTCGGTACTTTTAAAATATTCAGCTGCAATTTGTGCTTTATCAGTTGCCATTGATAAGTCACGACTATCATTGCTTATTAAATTGGCTTTTACAAAAAGCTGAATACATATGGCACTTGCTATAGAAAAAAATAAAATCATAATCATAAGTTCAATTAAAAAAAGTCCTGATTTTGAGCCTCTTTTGCGTGGTAAACCCATATGCGTCCCTCCTACTTGATGAGATTGCGGCAGTAAGCTCCCAACCCATGGGGGGCGACCGAGTCGCCGCTCGGCTGCCGCCGAGTGGCGTGCGGCACCTTGTGCCGCCTGCGGACTTTCAGTCCGCAGCTCGGTCGCCCCCGCAGCATGAGTTTTGTGCAAGTATTGGTAAAATTGTAGCGTAAGTTAATTACACCTTGGGCTAACAATCAGTTGACGTGAAACGCCGTCTGAGATTGAAGTGAAACTATAATATCCATTGCCTTGTTTTATATTAAAACCATCAAGTTCAATTAAGGGTTGACCACTGGCACATGAAAGCTCTGTACCTTGTGCGGCAAAAAGTTCACGCAGATAACCATCACTGTAATAAATCAAAGTTTGATATGTAGTTCCGTTTATATCTTGTTTAAGAACCAATGCTTGAGTATCTTCAATTTTGCCGATAGAGATGCTGTCATCAAGGTCATTTTGACGAATTTTTTCCGAAACATAGGAAAGGGAGGTGTTAAGATTAAAGTTTAGGTTTGATTGTTCAACGGTTGATTTATATACATTTGCACCAATCATAACAACCATTAAAGAGGAGATAGCCAAAACGCAAAAGAGTGCCAATATAAAGAGTAGATCAATCATATGATTACCATTGCGGTTAGCGGAAAATTTCAAGCTTTACTCACCCTTTCCGTATAATAGAGCTGTTAATTACGAGGAATTACCGTAACATCAGGCATAATGTTAGCGGCAAAGCATTGATAATCTATAACAAATTTTTCATGGTCAAGTGTAAGCCCATAACGCTGTTCAAGAATATCAAGAGTAGCGGGATAAACACCTTCGGTAGCATAGCATTGTACAGCAGCTCTGATAACTGCTTGCTTTGTTGATTTAAGCTGTTCATTTTGTGTAGCTTGTGAAATAGAATTAAGTCCGCCCAAAAATATGAGCATAACGAAAACAAAAATCAAAACAGGCAGTAAAAGAGAGGTTATACTTGTATGCTTTTTTTGGGTTTTTCCAAAACGGTTTACAGCCATCTTAATAGCCCCCCTATCCTATAGAGGACATAATACCCATTAAAGGTAACATGACCGAAAGTAATATCATGCCAACCACAATGGAAAGTGCCGCAACCAAAGTAGGTTCAAGCACTGAAATCATACTATTGATTTGTGCATCTGTTTCCTCCTCATATCTGTCAGCAAGCTTACGCATAACAGTGTCTACCGAACCTGTTTTAAAGCCGACAACCACCATCTGGGTATAGACACCGGTAAAGATACCTGATTTGGCAAGAGCCTCTGAAAAGGATAACCCATCAGCGATATTACTTTTACAGAGAGTAATTTTATCACGAATATATACATTATCTACCAAGCTTTCCGTCATGTTTAATGCTTCTTCGGTTTCAAGCCCACTGGATAACATAAGTGACATTGCAGCGGCAAAACGACCGGAAGCAATTTTTTGAGAGAGCTTTCTTGTAACAAAGAAAGAACTTTGAAAGCGTGAAATCAAATTGCGGCCTGCATAGGTGGATTTAAGCAGATAAAACAGTCCGACAAGCACCGCTGCAAAGATTACAATTATATAGGAGTAACGACCGACGGCGGTACCAAGCCGCATAATGCTTTGAGAGAAGGGTGACATTTGACTGCCAAGCTGTGT
>JAVVRS010000060.1:6840-7364 GCA_036654595.1 Oscillospiraceae bacterium
AGCACACCGATTACCAGCAGCATAATTACAATCATTACAAGCGGATAGGTTATAGCACTTTTAACGCTTTTGGCAATACCTTCCTCACGTTCATAATATTCACATAAGGAATCAAATACATTGTCAAGCTTACCGGAAAGCTCACCGATTTCCACCATATTAAGCAGATATGGCGGAAATTTATTTGTAGCGGCAAGACACAGATATAATGGCTCACCAATTTCCGCATGTGACTGAATTACACCGAGTATCTCTTTACCGTCTGAATTATGTACATCTTCCTGCATTATGGCAAGTCCGTCACCGACGGGAATACCCGATTTTATAATCATTGAAAGTTGGGCACAAAAGGTAGATATTTCATTTGCAGATAATATATTCCCATTGGTTTTACTCATAATCCGCCTCCTCAATAGACATATTTAGTGCTGTAATTACTTCCGTCACCGATAAATTTCATAATAGAACTGCCGGAGTTTCCATTTGAAGCAAAAGTAGGGTCCATCAGCTTCCAATTAATGCCG
>JAVVRS010000061.1:0-7330 GCA_036654595.1 Oscillospiraceae bacterium
GAGTCATTTGTTCGGGTTCTTCCATTTTCAATACAACTCTGTCTGCAAGTGGTTTAATGTTCATAATAAATCCTCCGTTATAATTAATTTTATTTTATTGATTATCATTTGGCACTCATTAACTTAGAGTGCTAATATATATTCTAACCATTTTTTTTAAAATTGCAATAGGGTTAAGCATGATTTTGTAAGATTTAACACTTTATTAAAAAATATTACCATTACCGTTTACTTTATGTTACAATTATTTCATCTTAGAGTTGGGGGTGGCAACTTGTCCTTTTCGACTTTCTCAGTCACATTTCTGACTGTATTCTGTCTGTTTTTCAGCATTATACCCTTGCTTTTCAGAATATGGAATGTCGGAAGCATTGTTTTGCTCTGTAGCGGCATATTGTTCTTAATCATACTATTAATTCAAAAGGGAATTTTGCTAAAAAATACTGTATTTGTAAGGTGGGTACAAAAAATGCTGATACCACTTTTAATTTTAATATTTTCCTGTACTGCTGTTTATGGTTCATTATTGTTTGGTTTTGCTCATCTCAAACCGCCGCCAAACTCAGGCAATATGACGGTAATTGTCCTTGGCTGTGAAATCATTGATGACCAACCATCTTTAATGCTGGCACGCCGTTTAAACGGAGCTTATAATTATCTCATAAAAAATCCCGACAGCAAATGTATTGTATCGGGTGGGTTGAGTAATAATAAGAAGTATTCGGAGGCACAAGTAATGAAAACATATCTTGTGGCACAAGGCATTAAAGCTGACCGCATTTTTTTAGAAAATCGTTCAGCCAACACCTCACAAAATCTTAAATTTGCTTACAAGGTTGCTGTTGCAAATAATTTGTCACTTAACGCAATAATCTCTACAGATGCCTTTCATCAACTGCGTTCACAGCTTTATGCAAAACGGTATGGTTTCACCTCCGGCTTTGCAATTCCCTCAAATACTCCATGGGGGCTTGTCCCCGGCTATTCAATCAGAGAATTTTTTGCAATTATTCAAGCGGCAATTTTTACAGATTAATTATTTTTAATATCTAAGGAGAGAATAAGCTAATGGCTTCCTTTACAGGTACGGTTTTTTCCGATGTGCTTGGCATGAACACAAATATTATATTGCTTACACCAAAACGCTTTAAAGGCAAAATGAATGAACTCAGAGTGGTTTATCTTCTGCATGGTCTTACCGAAAACACTTCTGATTGGCATGATAAATCATATCTAACCATGCTTTCCGACAGATATAATTTAGCTTTTGTTCTCCCCGAGGTACAACGAAGTTTTTATACAGATATGGCATATGGGCTTCCCTACTTCACCTATATAACCGAAGAACTTCCGCAAATCTGCGAACGATATTTCGGACTTTCAAGAGAGCGTGAAAAAAACTTCATTTTCGGGTTATCCATGGGCGGTTACGGTGCCTTAAAAGCAGCTTTAACAAAGCCCGAGCAATACAGTATTTGCTGTGCATTTTCAGCTGTCTGTGATATTCGTGAATGGATTGCAACACATGGCAAGCCTTATACCAATGAATACAAAGCTATTTGGGGTATGGATTTTGAACTGTTAGAGCAAAACGATTTGTATACAATTGCAAAGCAAGCGGCAGATTATAATATAAAGCCCAAAATTTACATTGCCAGCGGCACCGGTGATTTCATTCACAGCATGAGTGTTACCTTCAGAGAATATCTTTACAATTTAGGCTATGACTTTACCTATGAGCAATGGGAAGGCGGACATGAATGGTGTTTTTGGAATGAAGCTATTGTCCATGCCTGTGAGTTTGCTTTTGGTTAACCTCTGCGAACCCGACCTCTCGCCTCGCCGCCAAAGGAGCCGCCACCGAAATCGGTGGCGGCTCCTTTTCAATTGTCGCTTTGCGACAATTGCGTATGGGTCGGCACTGCGTGCCGACCCATACGGCGGCGAGGCGGTAGCTTACGCTTTAGCCCCTTTTGACGGCAAGTATTTACCAAGCAGCTTTTTAGCAGCCATCAACAGCCGCTTGTGGTTAAAAATAAGCATAACCACTACAAGTCCGGCTTGATAATAAATCCAATTGGCATCGGAATCTATAATAATCAAGCTTTGAGCTGTAAGAACCGCTAAATTAAATATCAAAGCAACGGGTTTAAAATCAATTTTAAGGAATTTTTTTGTGTTGATTGCACGAACCACAAAAACCATAAAATAGCTGAAAAATGTAGCAAATGCCGCACCGTTTACACCATAAAGCGGTATCAGCCATATATTCATCACTACATTGATAATTGCACCCAAAACAGTAGTAATCAGTGTCAAAGAGCTTTTCTTTTCAACCATATACACTGTACCCAAAAAAGTAACAAAGCATGAAAATACCGTTGACATCACTAAAAAAGGTATATATTCCCATGAGGCATAAAAAGCATCAGATACCAGTATTTTTGTAATAACCTTGCAAAATGCAATCAAACCCGAGGCTGTAACAAATATCAATGCTTGATACACCCCGAAAACCTTTGAAAAAAATCGTTCTCTTGAACGCTTATCAGTTTCCGAAACAGCGGCAATCTGCCATGCGTCAATAAAAATTCCCGAAATCAAAATTATGATTGTAGGTATCTTGTATGAAATTGCATATAAACCATTAGCTTCACTGCCCAGCATATATGACACAATATATCTGTCCGAAACATTTGTAACCCACCAAAACACCGTTGCCGGAATGAGTGGTATTGAGTAACTGAGCATAGCTTTAATTGTGCTTTTTTTGATATGCTTAAAATGTATAAAACGGTGCAGTCCACTGCTTGCGAACAAAAACACAACCGAAAGGAAATCAGAAAGAATTGTTGCTAAAATATACCCTACAATACCAAGCTTAAATACCAATAAGAACAGCAGATTAAAGATAATTATTGTAATGGTACTCAATACTCCATCAAAAGCATAAAGACGTACCAACCCTCTTGATTTTGTAAACTGTGAACACAACCCACGCAATGAAGATGTTAGCACATAAATATAAATCAAAACAGTGTGTTCATTTATATACCGTACCTTACCGACAAGCGGTATCATCAGTAAAAATATACTGAACCCACAAATAACCGTAAGTAATCCGGTAGAAAACACTTCACTTTTTCGGATACTTTTATCAAGTCCAAAACGGATTACCGCATTTGAAATACCTACCGAAACAATAGGTATCAAAAGGTTTGAAGTTTGTACAATCAAATCCACGACACCATAATCGGCACTTGTAAGCACTCGTGTATAGAGTGGCATAAGTAAAAAAACAAGCACCTTAGAACTTAAAGTACCAATTGCAAAGATAAATGTATTTGAAAGCAGCTTGCTGTATTTATCCAAAGTGTTTATCACCCCTCAAAATTTAACGTAATATTACTATTATACAGTGTTTACAGAATAAATCAAAGTGATTTTATCAAAAAACATGACCTTCCTATGTGGATTTAATGAACAATTTAATGGGTATATTATCAAGAGGGCATCTTTGTGCTATACTTAGAAATAATGTACAATAAAAATAAATTTTAAACAAAAAAAGAAGGAATAACATAAATATGAAAAGAGTGTTCAAGCAGCTTGTTAAATTCAAATGGCAGATGATTTTAATCTTTATAACGGTTTTAGGTGCATCATTCTCCGATATAAGCCTGCCTACTTATATGGCAAAAATCATCAATCAAGGTGTTGCCAATGCTGATATCTCCTATATTTGGAAAATTGGAGCGATTATGTTATGCTTTTCATTTACTTCCATGCTGTGCAATATTGGTACGGGGTTTCTTTCAGCGAGAATTTCCGTATGGCTCGGCAGAGATATACGAAGTCAGGTTTTTGCAAAGATTGAAAGCTTTTCACCTGCCGAAATAGACCGTTTTTCTTCAGCTTCACTCATCACCCGTACCAACAATGACATTTTGCAGCTGCAAATGTTTATGATGATGTTTTTAAGAATAATTCTGATGGCACCTATTGTTTTTATTATGGGTGTTGTTATGTCATATACAAAAAGTCCGAGTATGTCACGAGTACTCTTATTTTCATTGCCATTACAGATTTTATTGGTATTTACCGTTTCAAAATTTGCAATGCCTCTTTCCCAATCAATGCAGAACAAACTTGACCAAGTAAATCTTGTTATGCGTGAAAAGCTTACCGGTATCAGAGTTATTCGTGCATTCGGCACAGAGCATTATGAGAGCGACCGTTTTAAGAAAGCGAATAAAGATTTAACCGAAACCACCTTAAAATTGCAAAGAACGGTATCTGTTATGTTTCCTACACTTGCATTAATAATCAACTTTACCATAATCTCAATTCTTTGGATAGGCGGCAACAAGCTTCCCTCAGGAGCAATTGAAGCAGGTGATATCTTAGCTGTCACACAATATATTACCCAAATTATGATGTCGGTAACAATGCTTTCTATGATATTTATACTCTACCCCAGAGCAGCGGCATCAGCGGCAAGGGTATCCGAGGTATTGGACACAAAGCCAACAATAACCGACCCCGTTATATCAAAAAGCAATCCCAATCAGCGTGGTTATCTTGAATTTAAAAATGTCAGTTTTACCTTTCCGAATGCACAGGCACCTGCATTATCGGGTATAAGCTTTGTTGCAAAGCCGGGTGAAACTACCGCTATTATCGGCAGCACCGGCAGCGGTAAAACCGCACTTGTAGGCTTAATACCTCGTTTTTACGATGTAAGTGACGGTGAAATTTTAGTGGACGGCATCAACATCAAGGATTATAAACAACATGACCTTCGTGCTAAAATCGGTTATGTCCCACAAAAAGCATTGTTGTTCACCGGTACAATCAAAGATAATATCTCTTTCGGTACAAGCACTCCAAGAGATACAGATATTATCAATGCGGCAAGAATTTCTCAAAGTGAGCGGTTTATTGCCGAAAAAGAGCAAGGCTTTTATTCTCACATCTCACAAGGCGGTTCAAATGTGTCCGGCGGACAGCGTCAACGTCTTTCCATTGCCAGAGCAATTGTCCGCAAGCCCGAAATTTACATCTTTGATGACAGCTTCTCTGCACTTGATTTTAAAACCGATGCCGCATTGCGTGAAGCTTTGTCGGTGGAAACCAAAAATGCCACTGTAATTATTGTTGCACAAAGAGTAAGCACAATTATGAATTCCAATCGCATAATAGTGCTTGAAAACGGAACGGTAAAAGGCATTGGAACGCATAAAGAGCTTATCAAAAGTTGTAAGACCTACGAAGAAATCGTTCAGTCACAGCTTTCCGAGGAGGAAATAAATAGATGAGAGTTAAAGCATCTGCTATTACATCAAACAAGCCAAAGAATTTAGGCGGAACATTTAAACGATTGTATGGTTATGTACGTCCATATCGTTTTTCATTTTTCTGTGCAATAATTCTCAGTATTCTGTCGGCGGTTTTTCATACCCTTTCGCCATATATCCTCGGTATAGCTACCGATACCATTATAAATGGTGCCGCTGCAAGTCTGCCAATAGAAATATTACTTGCAAAGCTTTCCAAGGTTTTGCTTCTTCTTGCCGTAAGCTATGTTGTATTTTCGGTTACAAAATACTTCAGTGTAATCATTATTGCCAATGTATCACAGCGAACAATGTTTGATATGAGAAATGCCGTTGATGATAAGCTTAAAAAAATACCGCTCAAATATTTTGACAGCAACTCCTATGGCGATATTTTAAGCCGTGTAACCAACGATGTGGATACTGTGTCCACCTCGTTGCAGCAGAGCATAGAACAGATGATATCCTCTATTACCTCGCTTATATTTATCTTTACCATGATGATAATCGTCAGCCCCGCACTCACACTCGTTGGGCTTGTTACAATCCCATTTACAATGTTTGCTTCATTTATGGTTATTAAAAAATCTCAAAAATTCTTTAAAGGTCAGCAAGCTTCATTAGGGGACCTTAACGGTTATGTTGAAGAAATGATTAATGGTCATACCATTATTAAAGCCTTTGGGAAAGAAGAACAAACAGTAAATGAATTTAACAAAATTAATAATCAGCTTTATAACCACTCTTGGAAAGCACAATTTATGTCGGGTTTAATGATGCCCATTTCACAATTTTTTACCAATATCGGATATGTTGCCGTTGTGGTTATAGGTGGCTTTATGATAATCAACGGAAAATTCAGCATTGGTAAAATACAAAGCTTTATCCAATATCTGCGTCAATTTTCAATGCCTATAACTCAAACCGCACAAATTGCTACAATTTTACAATCAACAGCTGCTGCCGCTGAACGTATCTTTGAATTTTTGGACGAACAGGAAGAACCTGCGGAAATTACAGATAAACAATTTCCTCAAACACCTAAAGGTGAGGTAAGCCTTGAACACGTTCGTTTTGGCTACAGTGAAGATAAAGTGCTGATAAAAGATTTAAACATTCATGTAAAAAGCGGTGATAAAGTAGCTATTGTAGGTCCTACAGGTGCAGGCAAAACAACCCTTGTCAATCTGTTGATGAGATTTTATGATACCCTTGGCGGTACTGTTAAAATTGATAATGTCAACATTATGGATATGGGTCGTGAAGAACTGCGTACCCTTTTTGGCATGGTATTACAAGATACATGGCTGTTTAACGGTACTGTTATGGATAACATTCGTTATGGCAGATTAAATGCTACAGATGAAGAAGTTTATGTTGCTGCAAAAGCTGCTCATGCAGATGGTTTTATTAAAATGCTGCCTAATGGATATAATATGCTTCTGTCTGAAAACGGCAGTAATCTTGCTGTTGGTGAAAAGCAGCTTATAACCATTGCAAGAGCTATCTTGTCAAACCCAACTATATTAATCTTAGATGAAGCTACAAGCTCGGTAGACACCAGAACCGAAGCAGCGATACAGAATGCCATGCTAAACCTAATGGAAGGCAGAACAAGCTTTGTAATCGCACATAGACTATCTACAATTAGAGATGCCGATATGATTTTATTTATGTATGATGGTGACATTAAAGAAACCGGTAATCATAAAGATTTGCTGAAAAAGGGTGGTTATTATGCAGCTTTGTATAATAGTCAGTTTGCGGAAAACAATTTAAGGTAGCAAGTTTGCCACCCCATTATATTTTGTATATTTACATTGCAATACAGCTTCAAAGCTTTACTCAATTTTTTTAAATTGCGGTTTCCAAAGGTCGAGCCCCCTCCCCTACATACGGGCTTGGGGTAACGCTTAACTCGGGGCGGCACAATGCGGCACTCCGTGCCGCCGACGGCTTTCAGCCGTCGCAAGGGCGACCGCCGCACGGCGGTC
>JAVVRS010000062.1:0-3143 GCA_036654595.1 Oscillospiraceae bacterium
ATACTCAAGGCTTATTGTAATATTTTTACTTCTGTGCTCTGCTATCAAGGTTACGGCAATCATTATTACACCAAGACCTACCGCAAGTAAAATTCTTCCTGCCTGTAAAAATTGCAGATTTTGCGGAGGGAAATTTTTAATCGGTATTGATAAAGTATCGGTTAAAAATCCATTTATTTCGTCCAAGGTCTGTGGTGAATGTAACATCATGCGGTGATAGGCTTTTGTTATAATTGAAATTTGCACACCATTTTTTTCTGCATTGTAACCGCCGCCGACCTGAAAAATCTTTGCTTCGGAAAGCTTATTGTAAAGTATTGTCATTTCAAGCGGTGTTGCCGTATCATCAATCGTTGAGGTCATAAGCATTGTAGGTTGTTTGACCGTTTCGGCAGTAATGCTGTCCAGCCACCTGTCCGGCTTTGTTCTGTATTCACCACCCGAAATGGTAGCTCCGGTAATGTTTTCATTTTCAATATCCGGCGAGATAAGCACTATGCCCTTGCTTTGGCTTCCGCCTTGACGCATATATTCAAGTAAAACCGTTGCACCGCCATCATAGCCTATAAGTACCGGTGACATTTTTAATTTTGACAAAACGGTTTCAAGTGCTAAATCGACCGTTTCAAGTGAAGTATCACTGTAAAATTTATGTGTTCCCACAGGAGTTTCCACCACTGCCACATTCATATCCGATTGTATAAGTCCGCCTACCAGTGCATTGCTGTCATCAAGATTTGCCGGCAGGAACAATACTGCCAATTCATTTGAACTGCTTTTATAGAGTTTTATTTTTATTTCGCTTCCATTGTCAGCCGCTGCATTAAGTACTTCATACTCTTTAGGCTGCTGTATATGTGATGCCAACAGGCAACCAATTCCAATGGTAAAACAGAGTATACCGCACAGCAATATTGCAAGTCTTTTTTTCAATATATTCACCTCGTTATGGTTATTATGGCATAAATACCACATATTTTGATATAATCTGTCATGGTGCATCTGCATCAGCCACGGCGAGCTGCCTCTTACATTGCACAGCTCCATAAATAAAAAGATAATAGAACTCTTATTTTATTATAGCACATTTTTTTAAAACATATCAAGCAAGCTATGATTATTTTAATAAGTCTATAATATTTTTACAATTTATAATGAAATTATCTTTTAAAATATGATATACTAATAACTATCATACACATAACTGCAAATTATAAATAAAGGAGTATATATAATGACAAAATCGTACAACCGCATTGTCGCTTTTGCTATGAGCTTAATATTGATTTTTTCCGTTTCGGGGTGTGCCTCCAACAAGCAAACCAGCCCAACTGAAGATAATCTTACAACAGTACAACAAAATTTTGACGATTTCCTTACCGAGGAATTTAAAAGCAGTTTCCAGTCCAGTACTCTTGACTTACACTATTCTTTAAAAGACCCGTCGGCTTATGGCATAAAGGACCAACCTGTAAAGCTTGGAACATTGGATATAAAAACCTTGGAGAGCTATGAAAAAATGAATGAGCAATCTCTTATAGAGCTGAAAAAATTTTCTATTGATGACCTCACTCCAAAGCAGCAAATAGCTTACAAAACTATGGAGTCACAGCTCAATTCATCAAAGGATTTTGAAGGTACAATGTTTTATCAAAATATTTGCGGTGAAATAAACGGCATACAATCAAATCTTCCGGTAACTCTTGCTGAATATCAATTCTATGATGAACAGGATATAAAGGATTATCTACAGCTTTTGGTGCAAACAGAACAATACTTTGATGAAGCAGGAATATTTTTAAATGCACAAGCCGATGCCGGTCTTTTCATGCCTGATTATGGCGTTGATACCGCCGTTAAACAGATAAATGATTTTACCTCACATTTAGATGATAATATCTTAATAACAACATTTTCAAACAGACTGGATAAGCTTCCTAATCTAAAGCAAGCCGACAAAGATAAATATATTGCTCAAAATAAAGAAGCCCTTACCGGCAGCGTTATTCCTGCATATCACAAGCTTGCCAAAACACTGACCTCACTTAAAGGTCGTTGTGTAAATGACAAAGGCTTATTTTATGCCGAAAACGGTGCTGAATATTATGAAAATTTACTCAGATATAAATCAGGCTCGGTTAAAAGTGTAGATGATATTATGTTTGATGTAGAAGCAATGATACAGTTCCATCTCTACACCATTGCAGACATAATGCAAAGAAAACCTGATATTTTTGATGAATATAGTGCTTTTACCTTCCCTGAAAGAAAACCAGAAGATATTTTAAGTGGACTGGAACAAACAATTAAAACAAAGTTCCCTCCTCTTGATAATCTGAATTATCACATCTCCTATGTGCCCAAAGCTCTCGAAGATACTCTCAGCCCTGCCTTTTATATGATACCGCCTATAGATGATGTTACCGACAACTCTATCTATATTAACAATGGTTCTACCGACACTGAAAGCATTTATACTACACTGGCTCATGAAGGTTATCCCGGTCATATGTATCAAATGAACTATTTTGCTTCAACAAATCCACATCCAATCCGTATGAATACCGACTTTATCGGTTACAGTGAAGGTTGGGCAAGTTATGTGCAAATGTTATCCTACCAATGGGATGATGCTTTAAACGGCAACAAAGACCTTGCCACACTCATGGCAATTAATTATGATTTAAGTGTTATGCTCTCCTGTGTAGCTGATATCGGTGTAAACTACTATGGTTGGAGTTTAGAATCTCTTACAAAAACGCTGTCTGATTATGGAGTTGATGCCGAAACCTGTAAAGAAATATATCAACGTGCCATTATTGAACCATGTTACTACCCTACCTATGGTGTAGGATATCTTGAAATGCAAGCATTAAGGGACAATGCCGAAGAAAAACTTGGCGAAAACTTTGATGAAATTGAATTTCATAAAGTTATTCTTGAAACAGGTCCTTGCAGTTTTGATATTTTAGGTGAAGAAGTCGATAAATATATCGCTTTACAGAAAAAAGAAGCTGCCGCATCAAAAGAATCAGCAAAACCGACACCAACCGAAAGCATAGCCGCTTAACCGCACAAAACCGACATTCCCCATTTTGGGGGGGATGTCGGTTTTTTTTATTTTATTTAAATTACAATCTTCC
>JAVVRS010000062.1:3153-7200 GCA_036654595.1 Oscillospiraceae bacterium
GCCTTTTGTTTGAATTATATCTCCAATACCCAAAACGGTATTCATCGGGGCGGCACAATCTCATGGGCACCGCCCATAGGGGTTGTCAATGGCGGCGGCGAAGCCGCCGGCGGCACGAAGTGCCGCATTGTGCCGCCCGCATAGCCGAAATCCCTAAGTGGCGGTTGTTGGTTACATCAGTGGTGCAAATACACGCAATAATGCCCTCACACTCTTTCTGAATATAGATATTTCTGTACATTCTTTTAATGTTATCTGTTGGCATACTTTCAGTGTTTCAAGATAATCTTCTTTCATTTTCAATATACTTTTGGTTTTATAAAGCCATGTAGCACATTCAAAATGAAGATATAAACTGCGGTAATCCATATTAATTGTACCGATTACACCATATTCATCATCTGCAACAAAACTTTTGGCATGAATAAAACCCGGAGTATATTCATAAATTTTTACACCGGCTTCCACTAAAACAGCATAATTTGCTCTTGTAACAGCGTGTACATATGCCTTATCTGCAATATGCGGTGTAACTATTCTTACATCAATACCTGATTTAGCAGCATTGCAAAGTGCTGTTGAAAGCTCATTGTCAATAATTAAATATGGTGTATTAATATAAACATATCTTTGAGCACGATTAATGATGTTCATATAAACCATTTCACCTACCGGTTCATCATCAATTGGTGAATCGCTGTAAGGCTGTACATAACCATCTGTTTCTACCGCTTCTTTAAGATATACATTTGGTCTGTACTGTTCATAGCTTTCTTCCTCATCACGAATAAAATCCCACATAGCAAGGAACATTGCAGTCAAATTCCATACTGCATCACCTTTAAGCATTATTGCACTGTCTTTCCAGTGACCATGCTTTTCAATTTCATTAATATATTCATCAGCAAGATTAATACCGCCATTAAAGCCTGTATGACCATCAATTACACATATTTTACGGTGGTCACGATTGTTAAGCCTAGAACTTAATACAGGAATAAATTTATTAAATGCACATGATTTTATTCCTTTTGCTTCCAACTGTTTATAATAGTTGCCCGGTAGTGTCATTATACAGCCAAAGTCATCATAAATTACTCTGACATCAAGTCCTTGTTTAGCTTTTCGTTCCAGTATTTCCAATATAGTGTTCCACATTTTTCCTTCTTGAATAATAAAATACTCCATAAAGATAAAATGTTCTGCTTTTTCAAGTTCCTCCAATAATTTAGCAAATTTTTCTTCACCTGTCGGCAGATACTCACTGTAAGTATTGGTATGAAGCGGCGAGCCTGAATATTTTGCTATATATCTTGACTGCAATGCCGCTACTTTATCTGTGTTTTCCAGTACAGATACTGTTTCTTCCAATGTTTCAAAGGTTGGTTCAAGTTTAGCAATAACACTTTCCATTCTTGCCACAGTTGATTTGCTCAATTTATTTCTGCCAAACATCAGATAAAACAAGCCACCAAAAATCGGGAACAGCAATATAGGTATAATCCATGCAATTTTATAAGCAGGATTGCTTTTATCCCCAATAATATATAATACAACCAATGCACTTATAACGATTAGTATCGCATACATATATGCAAAATACTGTTCAAAAAGCACCAATGCCGACACTAAATAGCCTACCTGTATAAGCATCAACAGTACTACTATTACTACTCGGTGAAATAAAAATCCAAAAACCTTTTTCATATGTTCCTCCTGTTCATACCTATTTACAGAGGTATATTTTTATTTTTGAGCCTTTGGTTAACCGTTTCACGCATCAAAGTATATATAACCGAAAACAGTGGTACAGTAATCAGCATACCTATAACGCCCAACACACTGCCGCCAATCGTAACTGCTGCCAATACCCATATTGCAGGCAATCCTACAGAGCTTCCCACAACCTTAGGATAGATTAAATTGCCTTCAATTTGTTGTAATGCAAGAAAAAGCACCACAAACCAAAATGCTTTTATAGGGCTTACAACAAAGATTAAAAATGCTCCGATAAAGAAACCTATAAATGAACCAAAGACAGGTATCAATGCCGCAAATGAAATCATTACCGCTACCATCAAAGCATATGGCATACGGAAAATACTCATTGAAACGAAGAACATTGCACCTAAAATTACCGCTTCAATACATTGCCCCGTAAAAAAGCTTGAAAAAATTCTATGTGCCAATTGTGCCACATAAAGTACTTTGTCTGCTTTATTTTTGTTTAAAAATGCGTACAATATTTTTTTACATTGACGACCCAGATTTTCTTTTTGCAATAACACATAAACAGCAAAAACAAAGCCTAACGCAAAATTAAACAATCCGCTGAATACAGAGGTTGCCACACTTAAAGTTGAACCAAGAATAGATGTTACTCCGCCTTGTAAAAATTGCCAAGCACCTTTTACAAGGGTATCCCATTGTATATCTGCATTGCCAATAAATTTTTCCAATGCCGGTGCATCACTTGTAAGACTTCCAATTAAAAGTTCTGCTTTTTTAAAAAATGCAGGTAAAGCCGCACTTAAAGAAGAAACTGTCCGTACAATTTCAGGCAATACAATTGAAAAAACCACAACCAATATCAGCACTACAAAAATTATTGAAAGCAATAAGCTTACCGGACGTTTAACTTTTTTTGCTATTTTATTTTTTTGTATTTTACCAAACAAAAGCTTTTCAATTCGTACCATTGCTATAATTAATAAAAAAGCAATACAAAGCCCTAAAATAAACGGTGTAAAAATTCCAAAAACCACGCCTATACAAGATAACACAACATCTAAATGCTGCAATCCGAGATAAAATGCAATTGCGGCGGCAAGTACACCTAATATTTTCTTTAATAAATCATTATTAATCTCCAAACTATCGCCCTCCTTTTATACTGTTATTTTAATTTTTACCTTAAAAAGCAGAATATCCGGAGCAGCTTACGCTACCCCAGATAAATTTTATTTATTTTTATAGTCTTGGTGCTTCAGCAAAATCATGTACACGTTTATTTTTAAAGAACGGTTTAATATAATCAGATGTTTCTTGATGGAAAGAATCTACAAGATACGCATCTAAATCTTCTTGATTTTCAAACAAGCTTGTTAATACCACTGCCGGTTCACCGGGTGACGGATTATTGTTTACCAGTACCGTTAAACTCTTAATCTCTTTTACTACAGATGGAAGACCCTCTAACATTCGTCTTGCTCTATATGCGTTATCCAAGTTTTCTTCCAATGAATATTCATCAGCAAATTCCCAAAACACCATATGTCTAATCATAATGCAACAACTCCTCATTAATTTATAATAAAAGCTTTATTGCTAATTATACAATAAAAGTTTTTATTTCTCAACTGTTTTCCAATTCCAAAAGTTCTTTTTTCACAGATATACCACCTGCATATCCCATCATTTTTCCACCGACACCAATTACCCTGTGACAAGGTACAATTATTACCATAGGGTTTTTATTACACGCCATACCTACTGCACGATATGCTTTTGGCGAACCTATTTTCTCGGCTATATCTTTATATGTAACTGTACTGCCATATGGTATTTTTGTTAATTGTTTCCACACTTTTTGTTGAAAACTTGTCCCCTTAAAATCAAACTTAACATCAAATATTTTTCTTTTACCTGCAAAATACTCTCCAAGCTGTCCAATCACATCACACATACAAGGTGTTGGTTGTTCTGTCACAATTTTATCTAAAGGTTTTACAAATCCAATACCTATAAGTTTTCCGTCATCTTCTTCTATCCACAGTTCACTTACCTTGCTTTTATAGCTGAAAATCATTCATGCCACCTCTTATTTGTAAAAGTATACCATATTCAACATACTATTTACAAGCTTAAAGTGTACAATTAACCAAAGTTTTGTTTTAAATTTGAAGCAACCACTTAATAGTGTTATAATAACAGCATTACTGTCATGGCACAGATTTGCTTATGGCATATTCTTTAAGCTGTACGCATATCTGCAAGCTTGGGCGGCACAATATGCCCGACATTCTTTGAATGTCGGGCATAGCGGCG
>JAVVRS010000063.1:0-7191 GCA_036654595.1 Oscillospiraceae bacterium
AAAGAGCAGGTAAGCTTCATGGATTGTATCGTCTACAAGATACGGTGTTACCTTTATATCTCCAATTGCAATGGTTTCTCCGCTTACATAATAGCCTGAAAATGAGAATGGCTTTTTAGCTTTGTATTTTTCGGCTGCCAAAGCAATTTTACCTGTTAATTTGCTTGTATATACAGGTACGTTTTCCAACAATCCTTTTGCCATGGTAATATGGTCGGTGTGATAATGTGATAAAAACACAGCATTAATGTCCGAAAAGTCATACTGTGATTGCAGTTCTGTAGGAACAAGCACTTCATTTTCCTCTAAGTTTACGCCTCCGTCAAGAAGAATTTTTGTTTTTGCTGTAGCAATTTCTATTATAGTATTGTTTTTGTCTGTCTGCCTGTACATTTTTATTTTCAAATTAAGCTCCGTTCCGCCGCTTGGAAGCGGCATAAAATATAATTAAGGTTATTGTTTTTATATTGGTATTTTATTCTAACATATAATGATGTAATTTAACAACAGTTAATCTTCATTGTTATGATTACCGATACCGAGATTATTTTTAATATTGCCTGCCTTTGTAATTGATTGTTTGCCATATTTATCTCGAATTTTATCCATTGTTGCTTCCAAAGTTTCTTGTTTTTCCTTAACTTCGGTATTACTTGTTTCAAAGAAAGAAAGCTGTTCATTTTGATAGCTTTCATCAACAAAATTTGAGCCTGTTACCGTAATGGTTCGGATAGGTACTTTTAAGTCCCATGCAGCAAGTATAAGCTCCAAAGCTGTTTGTGAGATTTCTTTTGATAGGTGAGTAGGGGTATCTAAAGTTTTTTGTCTTGATATACTTTTAAATCCATTGTCTTTTATACTGACCGAAACCGTATAGCATTTTACACCTTTTTTTCTTATTCGGTATGCAACCTCATCAGCAAGATAATCAACACCCAAACGAATGTCTGCAAATCCGGTAAGGTCACGTTTAAAAGTCATAGCATGACCTATTGATTTTGCGTCCTGTTTATCATATATTGAACGCACAGGGCTGTCGTCCAATCCATTGGCATATTCCCATATCATTTCACCCATTTTGCCAAGCTTTGCTTTTATTAAAGCTTTATCACTGACGGCAAGCTCGCCAATAGTATTTATATAGAGTTTGCTGAGAGCAGTTTTAGCCGCCTTTCCAACATAGAGCAGGTCACTTGCAGGCAATGGAAAGACAATTTCTTTGTAGTTTTCACGAGTAATTACTGTAGTGGCATCGGGTTTTTTATAGTCGCTGCCAAGCTTGGCAAAAGCCTTGTTAAAGCTGACGCCAACAGAAATGGTAAGTTCAAGGCGTTGTTTTACCGTTGCCCGTATTTTATTGGCAATCTCTTTGCCGTCACCGAAAAGATGCTCTACACCGGTTACATCAAGCCAGCTTTCATCAATACCGAAAGGCTCTATTAAATCGGTAAATTCTTCATAAATATTATTGACTGAATATTTTGCATATTCATCATGGTGCGGAGGAACAATCACAAGTTCGGGACATTTTTGTTTTGCTTGCCATATTGTTTCAGCAGTAGTGATTTTATATTTTTTTGCAATCTCATTTTTGGCAAGTATTATACCATGTCTGTTTTTGGGATTTCCGGCTACTGCAACAGGTAAACCGGCAAGCGAGGGATTTAACATACATTCTACAGAGGCATAAAATGCGTTTAAATCGCAGTGCAAAATTGTTCTGTCCATCTACAGACCTCTCCTCATATTTTTCTTATTGTTTTAATTGTAACATATTGAGTTTGCGTAAGCAATATGCGTCGCAGATGCGAGGTGCCCTCGCATATTGCCCCTATGGGGCAATTGGGCGTTTGCCAAACGGCAAACGCCCACTGCGACGCAGCGTGGAATTAGTAGAAGCAGGGAAATAAAACTGATAAATCTATACATAAATTGTACACAAGGATTGACAAAATCAACAAGCTTCTGATATAATGAAACGGTAATAAAATAAAAGTTACATTTGGATAGCAAACGGCTTAGTGCCTATTGTATTCCTAAATCACAAATTAATACTTGCCAAAAGCGTGCTGAATTAACGATGATTTGTTCGGAGTTGCAAGGCGTAAGGCTTATAAGTTCCCTCTAATTTTATAGGGAGATTATACCCCTTTGCCTTTTAGGCAAAGGGGTTATTTGTTGTCCTAAAATAAAATGGAAGATTAAGGGGAAAATATCAATGATTAAAATAGCTGTATATGGAAAAGGCGGTATAGGTAAATCCACAACGGTTTCCAATATTTCTGTGGCACTTTCTCAAAAAGGTCTTAAAGTAATGCAAATTGGCTGTGACCCCAAAGCAGATTCTACAATGTCATTGCATGGAAATAAAACAATAACCCCTGTATTGGATTTAATAAGAGCAAAAGGTAAAGCAGTAACATTGTCAGAAATGGTTACAGAGGGTTACGGTGGTGTATTGTGTATAGAAGCAGGAGGCCCTACACCGGGACTTGGTTGTGCAGGCAGAGGAATTATTGCAGCATTGGAAATGCTTGATGAAAAAGATGCGTTTACAATATATAAGCCGGACGTAGTTATCTATGATGTTTTGGGAGATGTTGTTTGCGGTGGATTTTCAATGCCAATTCGTGATGGATATGCCGATAAGGTGTTTATAATTACCTCAGGAGAAAAAATGGCAATTCATGCTGCCACCAATATTTGTCTTGCAGTAGAAAACTTTAAAGAAAGAGGCTATGCAACACTTGGCGGAATTATATTAAACCGTAGGGACGTAGCTAACGAAGAAGAAAAAGTAAAAGAACTTGCAAGTGAATTTGATACTAAAATTGTCGGTATACTTGACCGCAGTGAAACAGTACAGGAAGCAGAGGATTTAAATAAAACAGTGCTAGAAGCTTTTCCGTCAAGCATTGCCGCACAACAATATAAAGTACTTGCAGATGCTGTTTTAAAGGCAAGCAGAAAGGAAGAAGTATGATTAATCTAAGAGTTCCGAGTACAATAGGAGCAAGTATGCAGATTAAAGATGCAACTTCATTGTCACCGTTTGAAACAGGTGTTGAATATGCGTCGCCGGCAAGAGGAACATGGACAATTGCACATACTGCAATGCTTGTACCGCAAAGCCATCAAATTTTTGTTTGTGCAAGAGGCTGTTTGAGAGGCGTAGTGCTTTCAGCAGCGGAAATGAATAAAATGGATCGTTTTTCAATGATAACAATTGAAGAAAAAAATGTAATGCAAGGGGATATGGAAGAACTGATAATTGAAGGCACAACAAATATTATTAATGGGCTTCATTATAAACCCAGAGCAATAATGTTGTTTACCAGTTGTGTACATCATTTTGTTAATGCCGATTTACCGATGGTCTACAGAATATTATCAGAAAGATTTCCGGATATAGATTTTGTTGATTGTTATATGAACCCTATAATGAGAAAAAGCAAGCTTACCCCTGATGCAAAGATGCGACAACAGTTGTATCATGCACTTAAACCAATGATAAAGAACCCAAAATCCATCAATATTATTGGTAACAATGAAGCTACATCTCAAAAAAGCGAGCTAATTATTATGCTTAAAAATGCAGGATATACAGTGAGAGATATCTGCAATTGTAAAGATTATGAAGAGTATCTTCAAATGGCAGAGAGTGTCTTAAATATAAGCTTTCACCCTGCTGTAAAAGCTTGTGGTGACGAATTGGAAAGGCGACTTAATCAGAAGCATTTATATCTACCATTTAGTTTTGACTACAATGAAATACGCAGTATGCTTACAGAACTGGCTCAAATTTGCGATATAGCCGTACCTAATTTTGATGAATGTGAAAACAAAGCAGAACAAGCCCTAAAAGATGCAGCAAAAATCATAGGCGATATGCCGCTTGCAATTGACTTTTCAGCAACAACACGACCTTTGGGCTTGGCAAGATTGCTTTTAAAACATGGCTTTAATGTTAAGACAATATATTGTGATTCATTCCTTATTGAAGAACAGAATGATTTTAATTGGCTGAAAGAAAATGCACCGTCGCTTGTGATAAGTGCAATTGTCAATTATAAAATGGGAGTATTGCCCCGAAATGAAGCAGCCAAATACAATGGTAAATTGTTGGCAATAGGGCAAAAAGCAGCATATTACACAGGAACCGATTATTTTGTAAATATTATAGAAAACGGTGGATTTTATGGATTTGATGCAATAGTTTCGTTATCAA
This sequence comes from Oscillospiraceae bacterium, assembly GCA_036654595.1. GTDB lineage: Bacteria > Bacillota > Clostridia > Oscillospirales > Ruminococcaceae > RGIG7389. Next base: position 4,229 of record JAVVRS010000063.1, read on the forward strand.
AGCTAATGATAGAAGCGGCACAGATACCTAAAGATACATCTAAAATTATACAGGTTAAAGCTTGGGGGTGCTGTGGGTGAAACAGACATCAAAATTTTTATGTACATATTCAGCAGATGTTTTTGGCGTTTGCTCAGCCTTATATGAACTTGGCGGTCTAGTGATTATGCACGACGCCTCAGGTTGTAATTCTACCTATACCACACATGATGAACCCAGATGGTACACTATGGAAAGTTTAGTTTATGTTTCCGCACTCACCGAAACCGAAGCTATAATGGGTGATGACAACAAATTAATAAAAGATATTATTGCTGTGGCTGATGAAATGTCGCCAAGATTTATCGCAATTGCAGGAACACCGATTCCAATGATGATGGGAACTGACTTTACAGGTATAGCTCATATAATCGAGAAAAGAACAGGTATACCTACATTTGGATTTGAAACCAACGGAATAGGTTCATATATCGAAGGTGCAGGTATGGCTTTGGAATTATATGCCAAACGATTTTGCACCACACCAATAGAAAAAAGCAAAAACAAATCTGTTAATTTGCTGGGTGTAACTCCATTGGATTTTTCAATTACAGGTAACGTTGAAGCGTTGAGCGATTTTTTTGAGAAAAACGGATATTCGGTTGTAAGCTGTTGGTCAATGGGCAGCGAACCTGAGCAGCTTGCAAAAGCAGGTGAGGCAAGTGTAAATATTGTTGCATCTTCATCAGGACTTCCTCTTGCTAAAGTGCTCAACAAGCTTTATGGGACACCATATGTTGTCGGATTACCTATAGGTAAAGCAGCGGCAAAAAATCTTATTCAAAATGCAGAAAAAGCGATACAAACAGGCGAAAATATCATTCCTGTTAAAGCTGAAAAAGAAAAAATCACCTCTGTCAAGCCTGTATATATAATTGGTGAACCGGTGTTTGCCTCAGAACTTGCAACTTGTCTTACTGAGGATTTGAAAACAGAAAATGTGCGGATAATCTCACCGTTTGACAACGAGCTGAATTGTGGAACCTATGCCGAAAGTGAAGATGAAACTTTTGACTTGCTCAAAGATGCCGGAACATTGATTGCAGACCCATTATATAAACGTATTTTATCTCTTAACAGTGACGTTAAGTTTATACCGTTCCCACATGAAGCATATTCGGGTAGAATTTACCGCTCTGATATTCCAATGTTTATAGGTGAAGAAATAATCCCATGGTTAGAAAAACTATTATAAAATGTAAAAGGAGAATAAATATGTTAAAAAGAATTATAGCATTAACCCTTACCTTTGCATTATTATTTTCGGGCTGTGGTACAGCAGGTAAAGATGCGGCAAAACAACCGGCTGCCGAAAATAAAGCACAAACCGAAGTTAAACCGGAAACTAAAACCGACGGTCAAACAATTACAATTACCGACCATGCCGGCAAACAGGTTACATTACCTTCTGAAATTAACAGAATTGTCGTAGCTGATGTATATCCGATGGCATCTGTTATCAGCGTATTTTTAGGTTCGGCAGAAAAGCTTGTCGGCATACACCCCGTATGTATGAGTGCGGCAAAATCAGGACTTTTGGGTGAATTGTACCCTGAAATTTTAAATGCAAACACAGATTTTATGACAGGTCCGGACGTCAATATAGAAGAATTGCTTGCACTAAAACCTGATGTTGTATTTTACATAGCAACAAATACAGCACTGGCTACAAAGCTTGAAAATGCAGGTATAGCAGCGGTTGGTATTTCCACATCAAAATGGAACTATGATGTTATGGAAACTTATGATAATTGGGTTTCGCTGCTGGGAGAAATTTTCCCCGCAAACAATAAAACACAAGAAATATCAGATTACAGCAAGCAAATTTACTCTGATATACAAACAAAAACAGCTGATATAAAAGATGCGGATAAAAAGAAAATATTATTTTTATTCCAATATGACGATACACAGATAGTAACCTCGGGTAAAAACTTTTTTGGACAGTTTTGGTGTGAAGCAGTAGGCGGTGTCAATGTTGCTGAAGGTGTTGAAGCAATGGGTTCAAATGCGGTAATAAGTATGGAACAGATATATGAATGGAATCCTGATGTAATATTTATTACAAACTTTACTCCGACCCTGCCCGAACAGCTTTATAGCAATGCAATAGGCGGAGATGACTGGAGCAGTATCAATGCAGTTAAAAATAAAACTGTCTATAAATTACCTCTTGGAATTTATCGCAGTTATACTCCTAGTGCAGATACACCTGTAACACTGTTGTGGATGGCACAAAAGGTATACCCTGAATTGTTTGCAGATGTAAAAATTACAGATGAAGTAAAGAAATATTACAAAGAAATCTACAATGTTGACCTCACAGATGCACAGATTGAAAGAATGTATAATCCATCAGCAAGTGCTGCAAATGGGTATAAATAATGAAAAAAACCGGTAAAACCATAATATGGACATTGATAATTACGGTGTTAGCGGTTGTGTTATCACTGGTTGCAATGACTATGGGACGATATCATATATCAATTTCTCAAATTTTTGCGTTGTTTTTCCCAACGGCGTTTCCCAATGTTGAAGTCAACGACACAATGAGAACCGTAATCTTAAATGTAAGATTGCCACGAGTATTATTGGCACTTATTGCAGGGGCAGGTCTTAGTGTATCGGGTGCGGCATTTCAAGCATTATTTTCAAATCCGCTTGCAACTCCAGACGTTTTGGGAGTTGCAACTGCGGCATCATTTGGGGCAGCACTCGGTATATTGTTCGGTTTACCATCAATGGGTATTCAAATTTTAGCACTGATTGCAGGGCTTATTGCGGTGGCAATAGTTTGGATTGCAGGAAGCAGCGGCGGAAGAACTTCACTTATAATGATAATTCTGTCGGGTATGATGGTCAGTGCGTTCTTTTCGGCAATGGTATCTCTGATTAAATATACGGCGGACCCACAGGACGTTTTG
>JAVVRS010000064.1:0-7175 GCA_036654595.1 Oscillospiraceae bacterium
TTCTTCAATAGCTTTTTCCGCCGCAGGAGAATAATTTACATCTTTAGCACCATATATATTTATAGCAATTGTCTGTATTTTTTCTTTTAGGGAAATATTGGTGTCATATATATAATGAAAATTCTTTGGTTTTTCACAAGCGGCAACTACTTTTTCAGCAAGGTCAATGCCACCGTCACCACCTTTTGCAAATACTTCAGAGAGTGCAAAATCTGCACCTTTTTTTTGACAGAAATCTGAAAGTAAAGCTATTTCATCATCACTATCAGCCGCAAAACGATTGATGGATACCACCACAGGTACACCGAATTTTTGCATATTTTCAATATGTGCTTCAAGATTAACCAAACCCTTGGTTAAAGCTTCAATGTTTGGTGTGGCACAATCTTCTTTTTTAATGCCGCCATTGTACTTTAATGCTCTGATTGTAGCAACCAAAACGATTGTATCAGGAGAAATACCTGCATAACGACACTTGATATCCATGAATTTTTCAGCACCAAGGTCAGAACCAAAGCCTGCTTCGGTAATGGTGTAATCTGCAAGCTTTAATGCAAGTTTTGTTGCTCGGATAGAATTGCAACCATGTGCAATATTGGCAAATGGACCTCCGTGCATAAGACAAGGTGTGTTTTCTAAGGTTTGTACAAGATTGGGTTTAAGTGCATCTTTAAGCAGTGCAGCCATTGCACCCTCAGCTTTTAAGTCCTTTGCAAATACCATTTCATTATCAATGTTATATGCAATAACAATTTTACCTAAACGTACTTTTAAATCATCAAGATTACTTGCAAGACATAATATTGCCATAACTTCACTTGCTACAGTAATCATAAAATGGTCCTCTCTGGGGACACCATTTGTTTTGCCGCCTAAACCAACAATAGTGTTTCGTAAAACACGGTCATTTATATCAAGACAGCGTTTAAATGTGATTTTACGGGAATCAAGCTTAAGCTCATTGCCTTGTTGAATATGATTGTCAATCATAGCACAAAGCAAATTGTTTGCAGAGGTTATAGCGTGCATATCACCGGTAAAATGCAGATTAATGTCTTCCATAGGTACTACTTGTGAATAACCGCCTCCGGCGGCACCGCCTTTTAAACCGAATACAGGACCCAGTGAGGGTTCTCTTAAAGCAATGATTGCACTTTTACCAATTTTTTTCATAGCTTGTCCAAGTCCAACAGTAGTAGTCGTTTTACCTTCACCTGCAGGTGTAGGGTTAATTGCTGTTACAAGAATAAGCTTGCCATCGCTTTTGTTTTGCAGCCTCTTTTCCAGTGTATCGGAAATCTTTGCTTTGTAATGACCATAAGGTTCCAGTTCGTCCGGCAAAATACCTAAATCGGTTGCAATATCAGAGATTTTATTCATCTTTGCAAGCTGTGCTATTTCAATATCAGACTTCATTAAATTTATCCTCCGCTGTGTCAATAATAAGAACATTATGTTTTAGTATAACATATTTGTTCTGCCTTATAAACTGTTTATAAGATAAAGTTGACAAGATAATTATACACTATTTACCTTCTACTTGTAATAAAACTAGATAACCTGTATAATAAGATTTATTGTTAAAATGATTGTTTTATATAATGGGGGCGGACAATGAAAAAGATTTTTTCTGCAGTAGGCAGTTATATACATGAGATAGATAAGCTTGCAGCTATACTTTGCTTGGCAGCAGCAATATTAAGTGTTTTGTTGCAACTGGGTTTGTATAAGGCAGGTAAGGTTGCTTCGGGAACGGTTAAAACACAGGTGCTTGCTTGTGTTTTAGGTATAATTGCTGCAATTATACTCTCAAAAATAGATTATGGCATAATTGGTAAACTGTGGAAACTGCATACGGGTTTGGCATATTTTTTAGTGGGACTTACATTTATACCGGGAATTGGACAGGGTAGGGGAGAAGTAGATGATGTAGCATGGTTAATGGTACCCGGTACAAGCTTTACAATTCAACCTTCAGAATTTTTGAAAATTTCATTTATTGTTGTATTTGCATATCATCTTTCACTCGTCAGAGATAATATTGACGATATTAAAGTATTGTTTTGGGTACTGCTTCATGCTGCTGTACCAATTTTACTTATACATTTTCAAGGCGATGATGGTACGGCGTTGATATTTGCAGTGATTGTTGCAGCTATGTTGTTTGCGGCAGGTATTGGTTGGAAATATATTGCAATGGCAGTTGCTGCCGCCGGGGTAGCTTTGCCTGTGCTTTGGTTTGTTATTATGGACGAGGAAAAACGACAGCGTGTTTTGTCGGTATACAGTGGAAATGTAGATATTCAAGGAACCGGTTGGCAACAATATTATGGCAAGCTTTCAATCGGTTCGGGACAGCTTTGGGGTAATGGTATCTTTTCGGGACAAGGACAGTTCCAAACTGTACCTGAAATACACAATGATTTTATTTTTGCGTTTATAGGTGAAGCTATGGGCTTTATAGGCAGTGTAGGAATTTTAGTGTTACTGGCAGTATTGTGTATAAATATGCTCTCTACGGCACAAAGGTCAACAGATACTGTAGGTCAATACATTTGTGTTGGAGTATTTGCAATGCTTGCGGTACAAATTGTGATTAACATTGGAATGAATTTGGTACTGTTTCCTGTAGTTGGGGTTACTTTACCGCTATTTTCATCGGGTGGTTCATCAATATTGTCTACATTTATGGGTATTGGTTTAGTACTCAGTGTGTATATGCGAAGCAATCATCAATTGTTTAAAAATTAAAGCAGAATTATCGTCGGGGCGGCACAATTATCAGCAACCCCAACAAGGGGTTGCTGATAGGGCGGCGACCTTCGGTCGCCGCCTGCGGCATGAAATGCCGCATTGTGCCGCCCCACATTTAGGTTAAGATTAGATGCAAGTAGAGCAGCTGCACCGCATTTGTGGTGCAGCTGCTCTTAATTGACTGCTCCATATTGCTTGGTGGTAAATAAAAAAGGGTATATTTATTTTTCTACATATACAGGTGGTTTATCTTTGTGCGGATATTCTTGATATTTATCACAGATAGTTCCGCCTTTATCTATTCGTGTTCCTTCGCCAACCTTGAAATTACGACTGAAAAAAGCACCTTTAGCGGTGCAAAAATACATCGGTTGACGACGATATTTCATTATACGATTATCAAAATAACAGAATTTACAGCTTTCACAGCTTGGCAAAGCAAACACCTCCGCAGATATAATTTTACTGAGCTTTGCAATATCGACCCCACAGGTGGACGGCTGCCATTCGGCAGCCGTCCGTATTGCCGCAAAGCGGCAATTGAGGCTTTTCACCGCAGGTGAAAAGCCTCTCCTGTGGGGTCGATGTGTTATATTAAGACTTCATTTAACCGACGTTCCAAAAGGTAAATTATACGCCTTTATCCGGATTGTGTTCATTCTCAAATTCATTCATTAAATAGCTTAGAGTCATTAAACTGTCACCAAGATATACATCTTGTACAACGACATCATCAAAAGAAGTTGCCAAATCAACATGAGCAAAATTCCAAAAGCCAAAAACACCACATTCAACAAGTTGCTTTGCAATTTCAAGTGCGGGTTCTTTTGGTATACATAATACAGCAGCTTTTGGGTGATGCAATTTGCAAAAGCTTTCAATTTCACTTGTATGTTTTACTGTGATGCCTCTTACTTCTTTACCTACAACAGAGGGGCTGATATCAAATGCACCTATTAAATTAAATCCTAAAGATTCATATGGAATATGTCTTGTAATAGCTGTGCCTAAATTGCCAACTCCGATTACAATACATTTCATGTTTTGGTCAAGTCCCAAAATTTTTCCTATTTCAGAGTAAAGTGCATCAATATTATAGCCATAACCTTGTTGACCAAATCCACCAAAACAGTTTAAATCTTGACGTATTTGTGATGCTGTAAGCCCCATTTTTTGTGCCATTTCTCTTGATGAGATACGGTGTACTCCTCTATTCAGCAAATCTTCCAAAAAACGATAATATCTTGGAAGTCTTCTGACAACAGACAATGATACATTATTATACCTTGCCATATTTCTTCATTCCTTTCATGCAGTGGTCTTATGGTTTATATAAAGCTGATTATTACTTGATTTTTGCTATGGTTTCCATTATATAATCGCCGAATTGTTTTGTAGTACAACCTGTTTCACGACCGGTAGTTTGCATTTTCTTTTCTTCATACATACAAATATCAAGTGCTCTTTCAAGCTTTGCAGCTTCTGGCATATAACCAATATGTTCAAGTAAGAGAACAGCGGCTCGCATTATTGAACATGGGTCGGCATATATACCTCTGCCGGCTTCAACCATTCTTGGTGCTGAACCATGAATAGCTTCAAACATAGCATATTGTTTACCAATGTTTGCACTGCCTGCGGTACCTACACCGCCTTGAAATTCCGCAGCTTCATCGGTTATTATATCACCATAAAGATTAGGTAAAACAAAAACTTTAAAGCCGGTGCGACGTTTAGGGTCTATAAGCTTTGCAGTCATAATATCTATATACCAATCATCTGTTTTGATTTCAGGATATTCTGCACCGATTTCTTTACACAGTTTTAAAAATTTACCGTCTGTAGTTTTAATAATGTTTGCCTTGGTAACAATAGATACTGTATCTTTTTTGTTTTTGCGTGCGTATTCATATGCAAGTCTTGCAATACGTCTTGTACCTTCGGTAGTGGTTACAGTAAAATCAAATGCAACTTCATCATCAATATTGATGCCGTTTGAACCTAAAGTATAGGCACCTTCGGTATTTTCTCTGAAAAATGTCCAATCAATGCCTTCATCAGGTACCTTGACCGGACGTACATTGGCAAACAGGTCAAGCTCTTTTCTCATAGCTACATTTGCACTTTCAATGTTTGGCCATGGGTCACCTGCTCTCGGTGTGGTAGTAGGACCTTTAAGCAATACATGACATTTTTTGATTTCAGCTAAAACATCATCTGGGATTGCTTTACCTGCCGCTGCACGATTTTCAATTGTCAGACCATCTATTGTTCTAAATTCAACTTTACCGCTGTCAATTTTTTCTTTTAGCAAATATTGCAGTACACGCATGGCTTCATGTGTTATAACAGGGCCGATACCATCTCCGCCACATACTCCAATTATAATTGCAGGCAGCTTTTCGTAGCTGATAAATTCTTTTTGTGCATTAATTCTTTCGGCTCTATCCAACTGGCTTTGTACAACTTTTGCAAAATGTTCCTGTGCAAATAATATCTTTTCCATATAAATCTTCCCATTCTGCTGTTAAATTATTGCATATTCTTAACAAGTTATGCTATGTAACTAAAATTTTACCTATTTGCTTTGAATTTGTCAAGGATTTCTCAATGATTTATAGAAAGTTTAACAACATTTCATATTATCACAGTTATTTGCACGACTTTTTGCACAATTTTACCAGAAATAACGAATTTGTGAATACTTTTTGTAAAATAATATTTTCTTTGCAGTATCATAGTTTATTAATAAATATATTGTATAATGATTTTAAACAAGTTAACTGTCCGAAAGGAGTTCATCATATGGAAAATAGTAAAACCACTCAGTTTCCGCCTCATTTGGTACCGACCTCGGGTAAAACGATGGTATTGGTTACAAATCAATTTAAATGTGAAAGAATTATTAAAGCAGGCAGAATTATTGCAGATTTGAGTAATACAGATCTAGTGGTTTTGAACGTTCAAGATTCTTCGTATCCTCCTAATCCTCAGGCAATACAACATTTGTTTAATGTTTCAAAAGAAAATAATGCCGTTATGAATGTTGCATATTCAGATAATGCCTCAAGAACTATTGTACATTTTATTAAAAATACCAAGCCACATAATATCTTATCGGGTATGCCTCAAGGTAACAGCTCCGTTTTGCAAAAAATATGGAAAAAATTTATTCAGCTTAATTTCTTTGTCGTTGGGGAAGATGGTAAACCACAACCTGTAAATAAACTAATGATGGCAAGCATTGAGGTGATGTAATGGATTTTCATGTCTGTCGTATGGAATTCAGAAGTTCTGATGGTAAAAATAATATAATTTCAAAGATATATATGCCCGCTCAAACTCCTAAAGGTGTCATTCAAATCGTTCATGGTATGTGTGAACACATGGGGCGATATGAAAGCTTTATGAAGTTCTTTGCGGAAAATGGGTATGTAGTTTGTGGTAATGACCATTTAGGGCATGGCGAAACTGTCGCAAATAAAGAGGATTTAGGTTTCTTTGGTACTGCTCAAGGTTATAGCAAATTGTTGCAGGACGTGCATAAATTAAATCTGATTATGAAAAAAGATTACCCTGATTTACCATACTTCATTTTAGGTCACAGCATGGGCTCTTTTATTACAAGATTGTATCTTGCTAAATATGATGATAATCTTACAGGAGCTATTATCAGCGGTACGGGCGGACCTAATCCAATGGTTAAAGCAGGCTATAAATTAGCTTGTGGTGCAATCCGTAAACGTGGAGAAAGATATCGTCCGAAAAATATTGATAAAATGGTATTCGGTGCTTATAATACTCACTTTAAAGGTAAAAATTCAACCTCTAAAGACTGGTTATCCTCTGACCCACAGGTCGTTGCTGATTTTATGGCAGATGAATATTGTATGTTTACCTTTACGGCGGCAGGATTTAAAGATTTATTTGCACTGCATTATCTCGCAAATCGTGAGGACACTGTTCAACGTATACCTCATCAGCTGCCGATATTACTTCTCTCCGGGGAACAGGACCCTGTTGGTGCTTATGGTAAAGGTGTTCACAAGGTTTATTCAATGTTTAAAAAAGCCGGAATAGAAAATGTTACGCTACAGCTTTACCCAAACGGAAGGCATGAAATGTTAAATGAAGTTAATCATGCTGTAGTATATGAAGATATATTAAGCTGGATAAAAAACGGTAAAATTTAAGTTGACAAGCTATCATAAATATGGTATTATTGTAAAGCTGATTTAGTTTAGCGTTTTGCGCCGGTAGCTCAGCTGGATAGAGTAACTGGCTACGAACCAGTAGGTCGGGGGTTCGACTCCCTTCCGGCGCACCAAGGCAGATACATCATTATGATGTATCTGCCTTTTTTTGCGTTTTAATCCGGATTTGGCAGGGGCAGACGCCGTGGCGGCACAATCATGGGGGCA
>JAVVRS010000065.1:0-7082 GCA_036654595.1 Oscillospiraceae bacterium
AGTCTGCTCAACAATATACAATTCTCTGAGGGAAAATCAGATGAACAGTTAAGAAATGAGCTTTCACAGATAGCAGCGGAGCAGTCACCGCAGGTTTTGTGGGATATGTTAAATGATATTGACCCGCAAACCGCACAGACATTGCACCCAAACAATGTTTGGCGTGTGATAAGAGCGATTGAAGTTTACCGTCTTACAGGAAAAACAATGTATCAAACACAGCTTGAAAGTCGTACTCAGCCATCTCCTTACAATGCCTGCTTAATTGGCATAAACTTTCGTGACCGTCAAAAGCTTTATGACAGAGTAAATTTGAGGGTGGATATCATGCTTGAAAAGGGATTGATTGAGGAAGCAAAGCAACTTTTGCGTTTGGGCTTTACGGGAACGGCACATCAGGCTATAGGATATAAAGAGCTTATGCCGTATATTGAGGGTGAATTGCCGCTTGAGGTTTGTGTTGATACATTAAAGCAGGAAAGCCGAAGATATGCAAAGCGTCAGCTTACATGGTTTAGGCGAAATGCGAAGATAAATTGGCTGTACAGCGACGAGTTACAGAGCAAAGATAAAATTTTGGAAATTTCTTCCAAAGTAATAGATTTTTCGCATATAATATGATACAATAAAGTAATTATTAAGCAATCTTCAATTGAATTACGCAAGCAGTATAATCATTAAGACTAAATATAAAGGAAAATCTTATGAACTCTATTTTAACCAAGATATTGGGAGCGTTAGCGGTAATGGTTTTGATGACTTACATATGTTTTCAAGCCTATACTTATGTAAACAAGCCATATGTGACAGAAACGGTAGTGCCATACAGCGTGGCACAATCGCTGAACATAAAGGGCATTGCCATTCGTGATGAAGAGATAATAGATGCGTCTTACAACGGCAAGTTAAGGTATCTTTATAGTGATGCAACAAAGGTTACCGGCAATGCACCGATTGCACAAGTCTTTGCAAGTGCAGATGATGCAGCGGCGGCAGAAAGCAATGCGTTGCTTACCGAACAGATAAACAACCTTAAAGCAGTACAAAATCTGGGAGATGACCAACTGATAAATACCGATATGTTAAATCGTGACATTGCCGGACAAGTAGGAAAGATAATCAATATTTCGCAAAGCAATATGGTTGAGGGTGTACAGAAGGATAAACTTGTTCTTACTGATTTGCTCAATAAAAAAATGGCATCTCTTGATGAAAATACTGATTATAATACCTATATAAACAAGCTGGAAGAGGATTTGAAATTTAAACAGAGCAATTTCAAAGGGCCGGTAGGATATATAAAATCCCCGATGGGCGGATACTTTGTGAAAACAACCGACGGCTATGAAAACTTAATGAAATCAGATATATTAGATGAGATTAATTACACTGAGTTTGAGAAGCTGATGAACGATTGCAAACCACAGACTGTAAACAGTGATATAGGCAAGGTGGTAACAAGCCATATATGGTACTTTGTGGCAAGCGTTACAGATAAACAGTTGGAACAATTTATGGGTGTTGAAACGGTTGAGCTTAACTTTAAGCTGACAGATACCAAGCCGGTACACGCAGAAGTATTGAAGCTGATTACACAGCGACCGGATAAAAATCTGGTTGTGTTTAAATGCAAGACGGTTTCAGACGAGCTTATGCAGCTTAGGTATGCAAATGCAGAGGTTATTTTCCGCTATTATTCAGGGTATCGTGTAAGTGCAGATGCAATAAGATTTGTTGACGGACAGGAAAGTGTATATGTAGTTGACAGCTATGAAATGAAATTAACGCCTATATATCCGGTGTACAGACAAAGCAGCTTCGTACTGTGTGACCCGAAGGCAGTACCCGAAACAAAAGACGATAATACCGAAACGCCGCCGACAAATGACAAGCCGAGCGGTAAAAAAGAAAAATCAGAACCGCCAAACAAACTGAAGATGTTTGATGAAGTTATAGTAAAGGGGACAGACCTTTATGACGGAAAACCAATTAGCAGATAACATAGCAAGAATAAAAGATAATATTGAGCAAGCAGCAGTTTTATGCGGCAGAAATCCTAAGGAAATCAGCCTTATGGCAGTTACCAAAACAGTGGCTCCCGAATGGGTAAATGCGGCGATTGCAAACGGAGTAACACTGTTGGGAGAGAACAAAGCACAGGAACTATGCTCTAAGTATGACAGCTATAACAGAGATAATGTTGATATTCATTTTATAGGTCATTTGCAGACCAATAAGGTAAAACAGATAGCAGAAAAGGTTTCAACAATACAGTCGGTGGACAGCATAAAGCTTGCCAAAGAAATAAGCACTCAAGCCATAGCTTTAGGTAAGGTGATGAAAGTCTTGGTAGAGGTAAACATTGCAGGGGAACAGAGCAAATCAGGGGTTTCGCCCGATAGGCTTACAGATTTTTTGTATGAACTTTCACAGGTTCCGTCGATTGCTGTCGAAGGCTTGATGACAATTCCACCGGCAGATGTATCGTTGCTTGAAACCGAAAACTTTTTTAATAATATTTATTCACAATTCCTTGACATACAGCGGCAAAAAATAGATAATGTAAATATGTATACACTTTCAATGGGAATGTCGAATGATTATAAAGAAGCTATAAAACATGGTTCAACAATGGTGAGAATAGGGACGATGTTGTTTGGCGGCAGAGATTACCTTTAAAATAAGTACCAATGTCAAAACCTACTGTATAATTAAACTGCGTAAAATTGCAGAAAAAATACCATAACGGTAACGAGAGGACGGATATTGATATGGGTTTTAAGCAAGCATTGAAAAATTTCATTGGCATACCGGACGAAGAATATTTTGAAGAAGATGAAATGCATATTATGCCGGAGAATTTGGAGCGTGAAAAAAGTATGGATAAAGACCGCAGCACACGAGAAAGAGTCTCAGATATTTCGGCAGGCTTTGGAGATATGCCAATTGAGAAGAAGAATAAAGTAGTAAATATCCATGCAACAACCCAGCTGCAGGTGGTTTTGGTTAAACCCGAACGCTATGAAGATGCAACAGGGGTTGCAGACCATCTTAATGAAAAGAAAACAGTTGTTTTGAACTTGGAACAAACCAAACCGGAAACTGCAAGACGTATCCTTGATTTTATCTGCGGTGTTGCATATGCAAATGGAGGACAAGTTAAAAAAGTCGCTTCCAATACATACATAATTACGCCATATAACGTTGATTTTATCAGTGATTTACTTGACGAATTGGAAAGCAATGGAGTGACCTTCTAACGTGATGGTAAAAAGTGAAACGGACAAGCTGCTTGCCGATAGGGTAGAGGATTTTATCCTAGCGGCAACGCTTAGGTATCAGAGCAAATGCACCTTTTTTTTAGATGAACGGGAACAAGCATACTGTGCGAAAATTGCCGAAAAAAACGGCTTCCATAAATACTCTTTGTTTGGCGGATATGAAAATTCCCAACGAAGAGTATTTGGCGTATTTGATGAGTTGACACAACCGGACGAAAACAGCTTTGGCATAACACCGATCACCTGTACTTTTGCGGATTTCCGTACCATAGCACACAGGGATTTTTTAGGCAGTCTTATGGGACTTGGAATAAAACGTGAATGTGTCGGGGATATATTGGTCGGAGATGGTTATGCCATAATTTTTGTTATTAATTCAATATTACCGGTAGTTATGTCAGAACTTAGAAAAGTGTCAACTATGGGAGTGAAATTGGAGCAGGGGATTACCAAACCATTACCGGCAGCATATAAGCTTCAACCACTAGAGGGAACAGTCAGTTCGTTGCGGCTTGATTGTATAACAGCAATGTTAACGGGTCAGAGTAGGGAGAAAAGTACAAAGCTTATTGCTTCCGGTCTGGTTTTTGTCAATTATGTAGAACAAACAAATATATCTGCTGTGCTCAAAGAAAAAGATGTTATAACTATACGGGGTGAAGGAAAATTTATTTTTGACAGCGTTAGGTATGAAACAAAAAAGGGCAAGCTTAATATATTGATAAATAAATTTGTTTAAAAGGAGGTGTAACCATGTTGACGGCAGCAGAGATAATTGACAAAAGTTTTGGTAAAAGCATAGGTGGGTATAAACCCGATGAAGTAGAAGCTTTCTTGGCAAGTGTTGCAGCTGATTATGAACAAGTGCTTTCGGAAAACAATGCTTTGCAAGAAAAACTGGAAGTTCTTGCGGAAACAATAGAAAATTATCGTAAAGATGATGTCAACCTCAAAGCGGCGTTGATTGGAGCGCAGAGGCTTGGCGAAAGTGTTTTATTGGAAGCAAAAAATCAAGCAGATGCTTTAAAAAGGCAAGCATTATCCGATGTTAAACGTGAGCTTGACAGAATACAAAAAGAAACTCAACAGGAAAGACAGGCGTTGAGCAATATACAGAAGGATACGGTAAACTTTAAAAATAAGTTGCTGAGTATGTATAAAAGTCAATTGGATATGATACAATCAATACCAAACATGGCAGATTATGCCGATGCACATAAATCATATAGCAGCAGACAGGAGTACACACCGCCGCCTAAAGCTGAACGTCAGCCAATGAAGGAGCCGGCACCGTATCAGCCACGCCGACAAGCAGAAACTGATTTATCTGCAAAAGCACCACGGCCTGCAATGAGAGAGCCTGCACCATATCGACCTCGTCAGCAAACACAGGAGGTACAACCGAAATATGAACAACCACCACAACCTGAGCAGCCGACGGAACTAAAGCCCAAAGAGATAGAGTATGAAGAAAATAATCAGCAAAGCCAATCATACTCACCTTTGCAGTCCGAGAAAATTCAGCAAGAATATCAAGAGAATTTTCAATCTGAAAATGAAGATTTTTTTGAACTTACACAGCAAGATGATGACAGCTTTGACGGTGAAGAAGAAATCTTGACACCGGAAGGACATGAATTTAATAATCAATAAAGAGCACACAGGCTTTATGCGAGAAGCTTTGGTGATTAAATTTACTGAGTCTTTTCAAGTAAGCGTTATTATAGATGACACTATGTCACATTCCGTACGAAGTGATATAGAACTAAATTAACCTGTCGTGCGGAGAAGGAGCATAACTACAATGGCGAAGGATTATAACACTACCTTAAACTTGCCGGATACAGAGTTCCCTATGAGAGCTTCATTGCCGGAACGTGAACCAACTTGGCTTAACAAATGGAACGAAACCGAACTGTATAATCGCATGATTGAAAAGAACAACGGAAAACCTTTATATGTACTGCATGACGGACCTCCATATGCAAACGGAGATATCCATTTAGGTACAGCTTTAAATAAAATTCTAAAAGATATTATAATTAAATATAAAAATATGTCGGGTTTTAAATCACCGTATATCCCCGGTTGGGATACTCATGGTTTGCCAATTGAACTTAAAGCAATGAAAAAAGTTGGTGTAAGTTCTAACATTGACCCGATTGAACTGAGAAAACAATGTAAAGAATTTGCTTTGCATTATGTTGATGTTCAAAGAGAACAGTTCAAACGTCTTGGCGTTTTGGGCGATTTTGACCACCCTTACGTTACACTTGCACCTGAATTTGAAGCAAAACAAATTGAAGTGTTCGGAGCTATGGCAAACAAAGGATATATTTATAAAGGTTTAAAGCCTGTATATTGGTGTGCCGAATGTCAAACCGCACTTGCAGAAGCCGAAGTTGAATATGTAAAATTTCCTGTCAAAGATGACTTGGGTAAACTAAGCGGATTAGGCCTTGACCTTGCCAAAACATATTTTGTTATTTGGACTACCACCACATGGACCTTACCCGGCAATATGGCAGTTTGTCTTGGCCCTGAATTTGAATATACCATTGTAAAAGCCAATGGTGAAAACTATGTTATGGCAGTAGACCTTGTACCTACAGTAATGGAAGTTGCCGGAATTACCGAATATGAAACGGTAGGCAGCTTCATGGGTAAAGATTTGGAAATGATTGTTTGTCAACACCCATTTATGAATAAAGATTCCCTTGTAATTGTAGGTGACCATGTAACATTGGAAAGTGGTACAGGTTGTGTACACACAGCACCGGGTCATGGGGTAGAAGACTTTGAAGTTTGTCAGCATTATGATATTGAAATTGTTGTACCTGTAAACAATCAAGGTAAGCTTACTGCCTATGCCGAACAATTTGCCGGAATGTCTACAGGAGAAGCAAGTAAGGCAATTGGTAAACACCTACAGGAAACAGGTATGATGTTTACTTCACAAAGAATGATACATCAGTATCCACACTGCTGGAGATGTAAAGAACCTATCATCTACAGAGCTACAGAACAATGGTTCTGTTCTGTTGATGGATTTAAAGAAGAAGCTATTAAGGCAATTGAAGGCGTTGAATGGATACCTGCATGGGGCGAGGAAAGAATTAAGAATATGGTTCGTGACCGCAGTGACTGGTGTATTTCACGTCAGCGTATTTGGGGTGTTCCTATTCCTATTTTTTATTGTGAACACTGTAATGAACCGCATATTGACGAAGCAAGCATTAAAGCAGTTTCCGAAGCTTTCAGAGAAAACGGAAGCGATATTTGGTATATGAAATCGGCAGAAGAACTTCTTCCAAAAGGTACTGTCTGCAAACATTGCGGTGGTACAAGCTTTAATAAAGAAACCGATATTATGGACGTTTGGTTTGATTCGGGTACCAGCCATGCAGCTGTTTTACAAGATAATACTGATTTGAAATGGCCTTGTGACCTTTATCTTGAAGGTGCAGACCAATATAGAGGTTGGTTCCAATCTTCATTGCTTACATCTGTTGCGTCAACGGGACAAGCTCCATACAAAGCTGTATGCAGTTGCGGCTGGGTTGTTGACGGTGAAGGCAGAAAGATGTCTAAATCACTTAAAAACGGTACAGCACCGGAAAAAATTATTGAACAATATGGTGCTGATATCTTGAGATTATGGGTTGCCTCTTCAGATTATCATGCTGATATCAGAGTTTCCGAAAATTTATTCAAACAGCTTTCGGAATCTTACAGAAAAATCAGAAATACAGCAAGATATATACTCGGCAATCTAAAGGATTTTAATCCGGATACTGACAG
>JAVVRS010000066.1:0-7042 GCA_036654595.1 Oscillospiraceae bacterium
TTGATAAGATTTTTTTAATACAATTGTATTAAGAAAGGGGATTTGGTTATGACTTGCAGAATGACTGAGTTTAAATATAAAGATGTAGTGAATTTAAAAGATGGTATGCGTCTTGGATTTATTTCCGATTTAGAAATAGATATGGAAACATCAAAAATGGTATCAATTATAATTTACGGTAAAAGCAGATTTTTTGGAATTTTCGGTAAAAAAGAAGATATTATAATTAATTGGAATGATATTGAAGTAATTGGTGAAGATACTGTTTTAGTAAGATATGAATATTCTAAAAAAAGTCAAGATAAAATAGGCGGCTGGTGGCAAGGCACAATGAGATGAATATATTTTCAATAATATAAAAATGTACTTGCTAAATACTGATTATCATGGTATAATACCTCGGTAAGTCAATAAAACACACGTCTCATAATTGCTTAGCCGGTGCTTTTTCAATTAAAAAGTTGCTTGGCAATCTGCGTGAGGCGGCGGTAAAAAAAACCAAGGAGGAAATTATAATGGGCGTAGTATCAATGAAACAACTTTTAGAAGCAGGTGTTCATTTCGGACATCAGACACGCAGATGGAATCCTAAGATGGCTCCATACATTTTCACAGAAAGAAATGGTATTTATATCATTGACCTTCAAAAAACTGTAAAGAAACTCGAAGAAGCTTATATGTTTGTTAGAGAAGTTTCCGAAAACGGTGGCGAAGTTCTTTTTGTAGGAACTAAAAAACAAGCAGGCGACTCTGTAAGAGAAGAAGCAGTTCGTGCAGGTGCTCATTTTGTTAATGCAAGATGGTTGGGCGGTATGCTTACAAACTTCAAGACAATTCGTCGCAGAATTGACCGTTTGGCACAACTTCGTAAAATGGAATCAGATGGTACATTTGACCGTTTACCTAAAAAAGAAGTTATTAAGCTGAACCTTGAAATTGAAAAGCTTGAAAAATTCTTGGGCGGTATCAAACATATGAACAAACTACCGGGTGCATTGTTCATAGTTGACCCAAGAAAAGAAAAAATTGCTGTTGCTGAAGCTAAAAAACTAGGTATTCCTGTTGTAGCTATTGTTGACACAAACTGTGACCCTGATGATGTTGATTATGTTATTCCGGGTAATGATGATGCTATCAGAGCTGTAAAATTAATCTCTGAAACAATAGCTAATGCTATTTTAGAAGGCAGACAGGGACAACAAGATGCAGCAGAAGAAGCAGCTGCTGTAGCTGAAGAAGCTGTAGCTGAATAATTTTGTATAATTTGCGAACTATAGATAATAAATTCTGGGAGGAAAAAGAATATGGCTTTTACAGCTTTAGATGTAAAAAAACTGCGTGAAATGACCGGTTGCGGTATGATGGATTGTAAAAAAGCATTGACAGAATCCGCAGGCGATATTGAAAAAGCAGTTGAATATCTTCGTGAAAAAGGACTTGCAGCAGCTGCTAAAAAAGCAGGCCGTATTGCTGCTGAAGGCATTGTTGCCGCAGTAACAGAAGGCAATGTTGCAGTTGTAATTGAAGTAAATGCTGAAACAGATTTTGTTGCAAAAAATGATAAGTTCCTAAACATGGTTGATTCTTTTGCAAAAACTGTTATTGCTCAAAATCCGGCTGATACAGATGCACTTTTAAATTGCAAAGCTATCGGTACAGATTCTACAGTAGAAGAAGTCCTCAGAGAAAAAATCCTTACAATCGGTGAAAACATGAAAATAAGACGCTTTGTTCGTTATGAAGGAACTACTGCAACTTATATTCATGCAGGCGGTAAAATCGGTGTTATGGTTAAATTTGACACTGATCTTGCAGCTAATCCTAAATTCCATGAATTTAGCAAAGATATTGCAATGCAAATTGCAGCTGCTAATCCATTGTATTTAGACTCATCACTTGTATCTTCTGATGTAGTTGCTAAAGAAAAAGAAATTCTTACAGCTCAAATTGCAAATGATGAAAAACTTAAAAACAAACCTGCTCAAGTTATCGAAAAGATGATTGAAGGTAAAATCGGTAAGTATTACAAAGAAAATTGTTTGTTAGAACAAGTTTTTGTTAAAGACCCTGATACTACAATTGAACATTATCTTCAAGCTACAGCTAAAGAACTTGGCGGCAAAATTGCTATTCTTGATTTTGTACGTTTTGAAAAAGGCGAAGGTATTGAGAAAAAAGAAGATGACTTTGCAGCTGAAGTTGCAAGTATGACTAAATAATTAATTTTTGCGTGGCATTAAATTACCCCACCATATAGAAAGTACAGTAAAATGGCTTTCAGTATGGTGGGGTCTTTTTATATGCTGTGGATTTATGGCATGGGGCGGCACAACCGTCGGGGCACTAAAGTGCCCCGACAGAGAGCGGCTTTGCCGCTCTTACGCCCGACAAAGTCGGGCGTGTTGTGCCGCCCCGGCAGTGAGCGGTGAGTTTGACGAGTGTTGCCTTATTTATGATGTTCCGTCAGCATACCTGTAGAATATGCAGATAATAACATTTTTAAATCTTTAATGCTTTCTTTAATTTGAATACCAATGTCAGTTTCTCCTACTTTAATACGTTTTGGTACCTTTTGAGAGATAACCACGGTTGAATATATATCATTATTCTTTTTTATTACATTTTCAACACCATCAAAAGCTTGATGAGCAACCAGCTTCATACCATATGAATTGTAAATCAAGGTATAGCCGGCAATACCGGTTTGAGGCTGATAGGCACGACAAAAACCTCCGTCAATGTTAATTAACTTGCCTTCGGCTTTGAGCGGTGTTTCACCCTTAATAGATTTAACAGGTACATGACCATTGATAATATGTGAATATTCATCATCACAGCCAAATTCATGTAAAACCTTAATACAAATATCTTTGTGGTCAATATGTTTGTAATATGGGTCTTTTTCTTCCTTCCAAGAGGTTTTATCCTCTATGAAACAGCGTTCAAAGGTAGTCATTCGTTCTTTACCAAAGACGGGAGAAAATTTACCACACCATAAAAACCAAATAAAATCCTCACCGAAACGCTTTTCAACGGTATCTTCATTGGCATAATAGCCTTGACGGGCAGCAAGGTCTGCAAAGTCCAAAAATTCCTTACCTTTATAAGTTTTGCCATCTATAGTAAATGCTCTGAAATCACCGTCATCAGTCATTGGTACACCACAATGAATTAATAAATTTCCATTATATTTTTTATAGATACTGCCTTTTGAATACAAAAATCTGGCATGAGATTGTAATTTTTCACTTCTTAGGAAAGAATAGCGAAGTTGATTTACCAATTCCTGTTCCTCGTCGGTCAGCTTATAAGGGTCATTTTTATCAACGGTAGGGAAATCACAGTCACGCATTTTATAAGTAACACCATTGATAGTAATGGATTGGTTTACATAATCAACTTTATGTAAAAGCATACGGTCATTCATATCATATTCGGGGTGACGTGTAATAATTTGACCTTCAATTTTAAACATTATGATTGAAACAGCTTTGTGCATTCTTGCAGAGAGAGAAAAATCCTTTGCGGTAATGCTGTCTTTACCGAGCAATTTAGGGTTAAAGGCAGAGCAATCGGAACCTTGATAAACTTCATTGGCAAAGATGGCAAGAGGTCTTAAATTGATACCATAGCCTGTTTCAAGCACTTCAAGGTTGTTATAGTTTACCGAAGTTTTCAGCACATAAAAAATACAAGCTTCACTTCCGGCAGCAGCACCAAGCCATAAGATATCATGATTACCCCATTGAATGTCCACAGAATGATGGTTCATAAGCAAATCCATAACTAGGTCAGCTCTGGGACCACGGTCAAAGATATCACCTACAATGTGAAGATGGTCAACAATCAGGCGTTTAATTGTTCGGCTGATAGCGATAATAAACTCATCTGCTCGGTCAATATCTATAATTGTAGAGATGATATTTGCATAATACATCTCTTTATTTGAGTTGCTTTCATCAACCGAGTGTAAAAGCTCATCAATAATATATTCAAATTCAGGCGGTAAAGCTTTACGAACCTTTGAACGGGTATATTTTGAAGAAACAAGACGGCAGATTGCAACTAAACGATTTAATGTAACTTTGTACCACAGCTCCATGTTATCGGTATTTTTTTTAACATCGTCAAGTTTTAACTGAGGATAATAAATTAAAGTAGCAAGAGAAGCTCTTTCTTTTTCCGAAAGAGTATCAGCAAAGAGAAGTTCGATTTTTTCTTTAATAACACCGGAAGAATTGTTTAAAATATGCAAAAATGCCTCATACTCTGCATGAATATCCGACATAAAATGTTCGGTGCCTTTAGGCAATGTCAAGATTGCTTCAAGGTTTACAATTTCAGTACAAACAGACTGTACATTTGGATATTGCTTTGAAAGCATTTTAAGATAACGCATATTACTGTTTAAAAGCTCTTTATCCTGAACCACAAAACCACTCCTTGTTAAAGATTAATATATGGAATTTATTAAATTATATATATTGAATAATAAGAAAATGCCGGTAGATATCGGCGTTATAAGTATTATATAACCAATGTAAAAATAATGCAAGATAAGGCAAAAGTATATAGTTGCAGCAGGCAAAATACAACACAGATATATTGACAATGTAAGAACCATTTGTTAATATTAAAAAGAGTGCTTTATAAATAAGCAATACTAGGAAAAAAGAAAAATTTTAGGAGGAATAAATCCAATGAAAAAAAGAGTATTGGCACTGATTGCCGCCGCAAGTATGTTGATTACTATGGTAGGCTGTGGCGGTGCAAAGCAAGCTCCTGACAAAACAGCACCTGAGGCTACAACACCTGAGGCTACAACACAGAAGAAAGCCATTGCCAAAGAAGATATCAAGGTCGGTTTTCTCTATGTAGGTCCAATTGGTGATGAAGGATACACATATGCACATGACCAAGGTAGATTGCAACTTGAAAAAGAACTTGGTGTAAAAACAGTTTATGTTGAAAATGTACCTGAAAATATTGACTGTGAAAAAACAGTTCGTGACCTTATTGACCAAGGTTGCAATGTAATTTATGCAACAAGTTTCGGCCATGGTGAATGGGCTTACAATGTTTCAAAAGAATTTCCAAATGTATACTTCGGTCATGCAACAGGTTATGAAAAAAGCGATAATTTCTCCAACTATATGGGCAGAATTTATGAAGCAAGATATCTTTCAGGTATTGCCGCAGGTTTAAAAACCAAAGACGGTAAAATCGGTTATGTAGCAGCAATGCCAATCCCAGAAGTTATTCGTGGTATTAATGCCTTTACTTTGGGTGTGCGTTCAGTTAACCCGGAAGCAACTGTTACAGTTAAATGGACAAACTCATGGTATGACCCAACTCTTGAAAAAGCTGCTGCTATTGAACTTATCAATACAGGCTGTGATGTAATAGGACAACATTGTGATACTACAGGTCCGCAGACTGCTGCACAGGACAAAGGCGTATTTGCAGTAGGTTACAATGCACCAACACTCTCAGCTGCTCCGGATGCTTATTTGACAGCTCCTTTGTTCCATTGGGGTGAATACTATGTAGCTGATGTACAAAGCATTATTGATGGCACATGGCAGTCACAGTCCTATTGGAAAGGTCTTGAATCCGGCATAGTTTCTCTTGATGAACTTTCACCAAACTGTGCAGAAGGTACAGCAGAAGCTATAGATGCAGCTAAAGCTAAAATTTTAGACGGTTCATTATTTGTGTTCACAGGTCCTCTGAAAGATAATACAGGCAAGGAAAAAGTTGCCGCAGGTGAAAAAATGACAGATGAACAACTAACTTCATTTGATTGGTTTGTTGAAGGTGTAGTTGGAACTATCGGTTAATTGTTTTTTGAAAAGATAAGTTTAATGCACAGGAGGGTTTTGCCTACAAAGCAGAACTCTCCTGTTCTTGCTTACAATGCAGGGAAAAGAGAGGTGGAACTTGTGGAGGACAATTCATATATTCAGCTTAAAAATATAACAAAAAAATTTGGAACGGTTAAAGCTAACGAAAATATTAACCTTGATGTACGCAGCGGTGAAATTCATGCACTGCTTGGAGAAAACGGTTCGGGTAAAAGTACATTAATGAGTATATTATCCGGAATTTATTCACCCGATGAAGGCAGTATATATATTGGTGGCAAAGAAGTAAGCTTTGATTCGCCAAAGGCAGCCATAAATGCGGGAATAGGAATGGTACATCAGCATTTTAAATTGGTTGATGTACTTACAGCTCAAGAAAATATTATTGCCGGTTATTCGGGCGGATTATTTATTGATAAAGCTAAAATGACAGAGAAAATTATTGCAATCTGCAAAAAATACGGATTAGTGTTAAACCCACATAAAAAGATATATAATATGTCGGTGGGTGAAAAGCAGACGATTGAAATTATAAAGGTGTTGTACCGAGGTGCAAACGTACTGATTTTGGACGAACCAACCGCAGTACTTACACCACAGGAAACAAAAGTATTGTTTGATATTATGCGTAATATGAAACGTGAGGGCTGTGCGGTAATTATTATTACACATAAAATGAACGAAGTGCTGGAGATAAGTGACAGAGTAACGGTTTTACGCAAAGGTGAAAGTATTTGTACTTTGGATACCAAAAAGACTACAGCAGGGGAACTTACCGAATTGATGGTGGGTAAAGCAATAAACCTTGACATACCATGTGTGAGTGTTGAGCCGTCACTTGTTAAACAAATACTTGAAGTGAAAAATCTTACGGTGTTAAACGGCGAACGCAGAACCGCTGTAGACAGTGTAAGCTTTACACTTAATTCAGGGGAAATATTGGGAGTTGCAGGAATTGCAGACAGTGGACAAAAAGAACTTTGTGAAGCAATTACAGGTATGCAGAAGATTAAGAACGGTGAGATAATTTTTAACGGCGAAAGCCTTGTAGGGCTTAGTCCGAGAGATATAATTAGGTGTGGTATAAGTCTTAGCTTTGTGCCGGAGGATAGGCTTGGTATGGGTTTGGTTGCCGGTATGGATATAGTGGATAATGTATTGCTGAAATCATATCATAA
>JAVVRS010000067.1:0-7018 GCA_036654595.1 Oscillospiraceae bacterium
GCCGCATAGCTCAAGCAGCGTTGAATTTCACCTTAATTATCTTTTTATAAATGCGTCAAAAGCTCTGTAAGCTTGGTATACATCAAGTTTGGAAACCAGTTCAAAAGGTGCGTGCATTGAAAGCACAGGTACACCAATATCAATAGTGTCAACATCAAGTGCAGCAATATATTTGGCAACTGTACCGCCGCCGCCGGCATCAACTTTACCTAAGGTTGCAGTTTGCCAGATAACAGCATTTTTATCAAGTATTCTTGCAACCTCACCCATATAACGTGCATCACTGTCATTTGTACTGCTCTTACCGCCTGAACCTGTGTATTTCATAACAGCTACACCATAGTTAAGGTAAGCTGTATTGTTCTTTTCGGTAACGCTTGCAAATGTAGGGTCATATGCATTGGTAACATCAGCAGACAGACACTTTGATGCAGCAAGCACTGTTCTTACTTCAATACCATATGGTGCAGCTAAATCAGCAATAAAGAATTTCATAAATGCTGAATTTAATCCTGTATTACTGTCACTGCCAACTTCTTCTTTGTCGGCAAGTACCACAATATTGGTATAATCGGGGGTTTCGGTTTGATTAAGTTCAGCCATCAGTGCCGTATATGCACAAACATGGTCATCTTGACCATATGCACCTACTGCACCTCTATCCATACCCACATCACGAGCTTTACCGGCAGGTACTGCACAAAGTTCGGCACAACGCAAATCAGCTTCAATAATACCATATTTTATATTTAACATATTCATTATATTAAGTTTAACTTTTTCCGAAACTTTATCGTCTTTAAAAGGCATACAGCCAACAAATATATTCAGTTCTTCGCCTTCAATGCCACCACTCAGACTGCGTTTATTTTGTTCTTTTGACAGATGCGGCAATAGGTCATTTATTACAAATACAGGGTCGTTATCATCTTCACCAATGTTAACTTCAACCATTGTACCATCAGCTTTATATACTACACCATGTAATGCCAATGGAATTGCAGTCCATTGATATTTTTTTATTCCGCCATAATACTGTGTTTTAAACATTGCAATCTGTGCTTCTTCATACAATGGACGTTGTTTCAAATCAACTCTCGGGGAGTCGATATGAGCTGCAAGAATAGTAACCCCATCTTCAAAAGAACGCTTACCTACAGTTGCTACAATAATAGCTCTGTCACGATTATTATAATATATTTTATCTCCTGCTTTATATTTAACCTTACGGTCAAATGGCTTATAACCTTTAGCTTTTATAAGTTCAATAGTATATTTTACAGTATCCCGTTCAGTTTTTCCATTATTTAAAAAAGTTTTATACGCCTCACAAAAATTATATGCTTCTTTAATTTCACTGTCTGCCATTAAGCTGCCTGCATTTTCCGGATTAAAGATAAGTTGTTCTTTTAGCAATTCTCCCGCTGTTTTTTCAATTTCACTCATTGGTTTACCCTCCTGATTTTTCTTTTTAATTATTACATATTCCTATATTCCATATAGTTCTTTATATTTTTCCATTGTTTCCATTACCTTTGGCACATAGGTTTTAGTATCCCAAAATGGTATATTGTCAAGATTTTCCCCATCTAATGAGTACTCTTTATTATTCAGCCAACCTTTAACACTACCCCAACCCGCATGATATGCCGCTAAAGCAGTTTGCGGAGAGCCAAATTCTTTTAACAATAATGATAATATATATGTGCCATAGCGAATGTTTAGTTCAGGGTCAAACATATCATCATAGGTTACAGTATCACCTGACCCCATGCGGTATGCCGCCCATTCAAAGGTACTGTCGGTTATCTGCATTAAACCTCTTGCTCCGATTTCCGAAACAGCATTGGCATCAAAACTGCTTTCACTGCGTATAACCGCATAAATCAGAGCTTCATCAACATTATATTCTTCACTGTATTGTTTTACATATTGTTTATATTCAAGTGGATATGCTGAAAGGTAAAAACTTTTATAAGTATTTTTCAGTACAACAAATCCAACACAAATCAAAACAAATGCTAAAACAGTTAAAATAATATCTTTTGTTTTTTTAGTCAATAGCATACTTCCTTTGCAGATTTTTTTGCTGTGACTGTCTTAACAAAGTTTATATTATGGATTGTGCATAAAAAATAAATTTATACATTTTGTGTAAATTTATCTTCATAATAGTCTGCCAGCCTTTTTATCATATCATAAACTTTATCATAAAGCACTGCTTTTGTATCATCATTTATAATACTTATTCCCGAGCGTGAAATATAAAATTCATCTTCAAATTGTGATTTAATTCTATTTTCCGCTTCTTCAACGGTAAGATTATCTCGTTCCATTGAGCGTTTTAACCGTTCTTGTCTTGGTGCAATAACCGATACAATATAATCACAATGTTTATCTATACCGCTTTCAAATAAAGTAGGTGCATCAAAAAATACAATTGGCTGTCCTTCGGCACAAACTTTATCAATACGTTTTATTGTTTCTTTCTCTATATATGGAAAAATTGTTTCATTCAATCTGGCAAGTTTTTCCGAATTTCCAAAAACAATATTGCCTAAACGGCGGCGATTCAGTGAACCATCATCATCTAAGATAGTAATACCAAATTCCAATGCCAAATCCATCAGACAAGGTTTAACATGAACAGTTACATACCGAGCTACCTGATCTGCATCAATCACCGGGATATTTTTGCTTCGCAGGAAATCTGAAACTGTGGTTTTACCGGAACCTGTCGGTCCTGTTAATCCCACAACCATTGTTTTCAATATAAACACTCCTTTTTGTAGGTAAAAATGCTAAATGGTAACACCGTTTTTAGTCTTGCGGTATTCCCTCTGCATACGGGGCGGCACAATGCGGCTAACGCCGCAGGCGGCTGCCTTTGGCAGCCGCCTCATGGGCAACCGAAGGTTGCCCATGCTTGTGCCGCCCGTATGCAAGGCAACAGTTTACAACTTATAAAATAATTTTGTTTTTTTTACAGCCTAAGTCAGTTCTATTATATCAAATGCCGCTGCCCTAAGTAAACGGTTGTATACCGCAAGACCTACCCCTGCACAGGACGGACATCTGGCATAGGCAGTTTTTGCACCAAGCTCATCAAGCTTTCTTAATGCTGCAAATAAACCTTGAGCTTGTGATAAGTCGTCCTTTTCTCCGCCCATAACTACTGTTGGTTTATCAATATAAGGTAAATCTTCTGTAAAACAAAGTGCATAAACACCCTCATCTTTATGGCTGTTCACAAAATCACAATAAGCTTTTCTGTCGCCTGATACAATGACAATTTTGGCTTTTGGAGAATAATGTTTGTATTTCATTCCGGGTGAGGACGCAACTGTACCTTCAGCTAAATTTCCTGTTACAGCACTGTCAATTTCCACTTTTCCTACAACTTCGCTCAGTTGTTCGGCAGTAACTGCACCTGGTCGTAAAAGCCTTACACAGTTTCCGGCAAGTGACACCACCGTTGACTCTACACCAATATCACAGCAACCGGCATCAACAATTGCATCAACCCGACCAAGCAGGTCATCTATACAGTGTTTGGCAGTTGTAGGGCTGGGGCTTCCGCTGCGGTTTGCAGACGGTGCAGCAAGTCCTACACCTGTCAGACGTATTATTTCTCGTGCAACCGGGTGGGACGGAAATCTTATAGCTATTGTATCTAAGCCTCCCGAGGTTACAAGTGGCACTCGGGTATGCTTTGGCAATATCATTGTTAATGGGCCGGGGCAAAACTTTGCGGCAAGCTTGTAAAAATTTGATGGTATATTCACTGCATAATTTGTAACATCTTCAATTTCGGCAAGATGAACAATCAAAGGATTATCATTTGGTCGTCCTTTAGCCTTAAATATATTTTCTACAGCTACAGGATTAAGACAATCAGCGGCAAGACCATACACCGTTTCGGTAGGTATTGCCACAAGTCCACCTGATTTTAAAATTTCCGCAACACATAAAAGTTCATTTTTTTGTTCTGTAATATTATTAATTTTTATTAGCTTTGTATTAAGCATTTTTTATTGTCCCTGTGAAGCTTGCAGCTTTTCTGCTTGGTCAAAGGTTATCAACGCCCCTACAAGCTCGTCCAAATCTCCATTCATAATTGCTTCCAATTTATAAAGTGTAAGTCCAATACGATGGTCGGTCATTCTGCCTTGAGGGTAATTATAAGTTCTTATTCTTTCTGAACGACTGCCTCCGCCTACCTGTAGTTTACGTTCTGATGCAATTTGTGCATCTTGTTCACGCTGCATTTCTTCATAAATTCTTGAACGTAAAATTTTCAGTGCCCTATCTTTATTTTTATGCTGACTTCTTTCATCTTGACATTCAACCACAGTACCTGTTGGTTTATGGGTAATACGAATTGCTGATTCTGTTTTATTAACGTGCTGACCACCTGCACCGCTTGCTCTAAAAGTATCAATCTGCAAATCTATAGGATTTAGTTCAAGTTCAACTTCATCTACTTCCGCAAGTACAGCTACTGTTACTGTTGAGGTGTGTATTCTTCCGGCTGATTCTGTTTCCGGTACACGTTGTACACGATGTACACCGCTTTCAAATTTCAGCTTAGAGTATGCACCTTCTCCGTTGATAGAAAAGCTGACTTCCTTTATACCGCCGAGTTCTGTTTCATTTATATTCAAAAGTTCTACTTTCCAGCCTTTACTTTCGGCATACATTGAATACATACGATACAAGCTGTTAGCAAACAAAGCTGCTTCATCGCCGCCTGCTCCGCCCCTTATTTCCATAATTACATTTTTATCATCATCTTTATCTTTAGGCAGCATTAACACTTTAAGTTCTTCCGAATACATGTCGATAAATTTTTTGCTTTGCATTATTTCGTCTTCCAGCATTTCACGCAATTCTTTATCTCCCGCTGCTTCGTCCATCATATCTTTAGCATCTTGCAACGACTTTTTTGCCGCAGTATATTCTCTGTATTTCTCTACTATTGGGGTAAGATTTTTATATTCTTTCATCATATCGGTATATTTTTTGGTGTCGTCCATTATATCGGGCATCATTAATTTGTGATGTATCTCTTCATAACGGTTCTCGACCGAGCTTAATTTATCTAGCATTTATAATCTCCAATCTAAATTGTGGTAATTGTTTTTTCTTAAAATTTATTTGGCATTGCTATGTATCTTCTGTTAGGTGAGTTATCTTTTTGATGTTTTTTTCCGCCTTTGAACGAGGCACCATTACTTCTCTGTCACAGCCTGTACAACGCAATTTAAAATCCATACCCGAACGCAGCACTTCAAACTGATTTGTTCCGCAAGGGTGATTTTTTTTCATTGTAAGTATATCTCCCACTCTGACATCCACTCAGCAACTCCCCTTTCACAGTTTTATTTTGAATTAAACATACATATTTATTATAGCAAACTTATGTACCTAATATCAATATTTTTTTACCATCAATCAAAATATTATCCCATCATAATTTTCTCCATCTGCATTGACTTAATTTTATAGCCGCTATCTTAGCTGTGGGCGGCACAATGCGGCTTCGCCGCAAGGTGGCTTCGCCACCTCAAGGGCAACCCGTTGGGTTGCCCTTGATTGTGCCGCCCACATATCACTAAGCCCGACATTTGCAAAATCTAATAGGTAATATTTTAAATTTTCATTCCATATATATGTAAAGATAAAACTTCAAAGATATATAAAAGGAAAGGAATGGTTATACGAATGAATATAAATTATCCACCGGAGGGAATATTGAATTTTCCGGGTGAAGTAAGTCCTTATTTAAAAAATGCCGCTGCTTTTACTGAAGCATTTACATACGGCAAAATTTTACAGGCACGAGCTACTGTATGTACCGCTACCCATGATTTAATTGTTGATTTAGGTTTTTGCAAAGGAATTATACCACGCAATGAAGGTGCATTGGGTATTGAAGAAGGTGTTACCAAAGATATTGCAATAATATCCAAGGTCAATAAAGCTGTTTGCTTTAAAATTCTCAGTCTTAATGCTGATGAGAGTGGTAATCTTCACCCTATTCTTTCTCGTCGTATGGCACAGCGTGAATGTAGTGATAACTATCTTAGTCATTTAATTTCAGGTGATATAGTAGAGGTTAAAGTAACCCATCTTGAACCATTTGGTTGTTTTGTTGATATTGGTTGTGGTATAGCATCACTTATACCAATTGACAACATTTCAGTTTCCAGAATAAGTCACCCAAGTGACCGTTTTTATTCCGGACAAATTATAAAAGCAGTGGTACGCTCTACCTCTGATGGACGTATAACACTTTCTCACAAGGAGCTTTTAGGTACATGGGAACAAAACGCCGCATTATTCAGCAGTGGAGAAGCAGTTGCAGGGATTGTTCGCTCTGTTGAAGATTATGGTATTTTTGTTGAACTTACACCAAACCTTGCTGGGCTTGCGGAATACAAGTCGGGAGTTTATGCAGGTCAGCAAGCCAGTGTTTACATAAAAAGCTTACTTCCCGAAAAGATGAAGGTTAAACTTATCATTGTAGACGCATTTGATGCAAGCTATCAAATTGAACCTCCTCATTATTTTATTGAAACGGGACACATTGACCGTTTTGTATACTCACCGTCCACATCACAGAAACTCATTGAAACTGTTTTTGAAAATTCATAGTAAGCTATGAATATTATTACTGCCATCTGCAATAATAATAGAAGGTTCTACTGCATCTTTGATTTCGTGCGTTTGCAAATCATTTACAGTAAAGCCGAAAGGAGCGAGCAATCGCTCCTTTTTTTATAGCAAATTTGCAAATTGCACTTTCCTCAGCCTTCCCCTCAGCGGGGCGGCACAATGCGGCATTTCATGCCGCAGGCGGCTTACGCCGCCTCGAGGGCAAGCCGCCTGCGGCTTGCCCTCGATTGTGCCGCCCCGGCTTACGCCCTTAATCCAAGCCCGAAGTATACTAAAAATCCTCTGCTGTACCGACCCCCAAAAGTTAGACCTAAAAAACTAACTAATGGAGGTCGGTATT
>JAVVRS010000068.1:0-7000 GCA_036654595.1 Oscillospiraceae bacterium
GAGGGAGAAGCGTCAAGAGATAAAATTGGACAGGGGAGTGGAGTGTACAGTGGAGATTTTAATGATAAACTCACAAAAAATTAAAGTGATTTTAGATAAGCAGGATATGGAAAAAATGAATATAACAGTAGAAAGTTTGGATTATTTAACAGCACAGGCAAGAAAAACAATACTTAGAATATTAGCTGATGCAAAACAAAAAACAGGCTTTGAACCCATAGGTACCAAGCTGTATATAGAAACATTTCCGGAAGAAACCGGTGGCTGTATTTTGTTGTTGAGCAGTAGACCGGAGGAAAAGAAATTACCGGAAGCCACAAAAATGTCACCGGCAGGACCGGTACTGTTTGGATTTGAGGATTTAGAGATACTTATAACGGCATCATGTAAGCTATTTCGCAGATACTGCCACAGAGTTTACAAAAGCTCACTTTACAGGCTGGAAAATATATATGTGCTTATGGTATATCCTTTGGATAAGGTGGATAGATTGACAGTGAGTTTTTTGTGTGAGTTTGGTGAAAAATTGGGGGAAGGGGTAGTTGCCGCAGCGGTGGTTGAAGAACATGGTACAGCTATTTTAAAGGAAAATGCCATTGATACAATCAGCGAGTATTTGGATAGAGATGATGAATTATCAGATGCTGATTTGAGGGATATAAGCGGCGGCAGTATTTTTGAGTAGGTCAATACCATCTTTGTAGATTTCTTGTTTAAAGATATAAGAACCTGCAACAAAAACATTTGCACCGTTTTTGGCGGCTGTAGCAATTGTAATATTATCAATGCCGCCATCAACCTGTATATCAAGTGACGGACATAGTTTTCTGATATAAGCAACCTTAGGCATCATATCTTCCATAAAGGATTGTCCGCCAAAACCCGGTTCAACTGTCATAATCAGTACCATATCAATTTTGTCAAGGTAAGGTAAAAGTGTTTCAACAGCAGTTTTAGGCTTAATTGAAATACCAACCTTTATACCTGCGGATTTAACAATTTGAATTACTTCATTTGGGTCACAATCGCTTTCCAGATGAAATACAATCATATCAGCACCGGCATTTATAAAATCCTGTGCATATTTTTGAGGGTGACTTATCATCAAATGTACATCAAGAAACATAGCGGTTTGCTTTCTCAGACATTTAACAACAGGTGCACCAAAAGTAATGTTCGGTACGAAGTGACCGTCCATTACATCAAGATGAAGCCAATTGGCACCTGCTTCTTGCATATCATGGCTTTGTTGTGCAAGCTTTGAAAAATCACAGGACAACATTGATGGAGAAATCTTTATCTGCAAGGTTTAAACCTCCTTTGGATTAAAGACGACTTAATAACATATGTATTACTATTTTAAACTACATAGTGATAAAGGTCAATAACTATACCCTAAGTGTTCACAAAATAGTAGTAAACAGTATTAATTAATGTCAAATTTTTTGGGAAAAATAGGCGAAAAACATCATTAAGCACCGCTGCAACTAAATACAGCGGTGACTTAATGGGTGGTCGGAACAGAAAAAGCTCTATCCCGACCCCTTTATATTATGGGATAAAGCTTTCCTCAAAGGGAGCTTTACAGGCTATTCAAAAGGATACATTTAACAGTATCACCCGTATTAAGCTTTATTCCCGATGGGCAGCATTGCAATATTTTGTGCCACAGTATTATCTTATGCAAAGAGAAAAAGTTGGACACAGATTATATTAGTTTAATAAATCAAAGCGGCTGATGCAAAAAACTCATCAGCCGCTTTGATTTATAAGTGTGTGCGAAATTATTAAGTCTATAAATATCGCAAGCAGATGTTCTTTTTTAAAAAGAAAAGAACATTGTTCCAAAATAATATGGATTACACTCACTACAGTGAGTGGTTAAGGGTATTGCTGTAAAACATATGATTTTTTTACTATATAATAGTTAGACGTTAAATCTAAACACTATTATATCGCCATCTTTTACGACATATTCTTTGCCTTCTGAACGAACAACCCCTTTTTCCTTGGCAGCAGTATATGTGCCGCAAGCAATAAGGTCATCATAAGAAACAGTTTCGGCACGAATAAACCCTTTTTCAAAGTCGCTGTGAATTTTACCTGCGGCTCCCGGAGCTTTGGTTCCAATTGGAATTGTCCATGCACGAACCTCTTGTTTGCCGGCAGTAAGGTAAGAGATAAGCCCCAACAGATGATAGCTTGCTTTAATCAGTCGGTCAAGACCGGATTGCTCTAAGCCTATTTCCTGTAAGAACATCAGCTTTTCTTCCATTGTCATATCGGTGATTTCTTCTTCAAATCTTGCACAGATTGGAAGAACTTCAGCTTTTTCGGCAATAGCAATTTTCAGCACTTCTTGATAGTACTTGTTATCTTCAAAACCATGCTTGAAAGCTTCATCATCAACATTTGCAGCATAAATTACAGGTTTACCCGAAAGTAACGGCATATCGTCCCAAACCTCTTTGAATTGTTCCGGTACATCAAATGAACGTGCGGATTTTCCTTCTTCAAGGTGAACTTTAAGCTCTTTTAAAAATTCAGCCTCTGCAAGATATTTTTTGTCAGCTTTACCCATTTTTAAGGTTTTATCAATTCTACGGTCAATAATATCAATGTCAGCGAAAACAAGCTCAAGATTGATGGTTTCAATATCTCTTGCGGGACCTATTTCACCATCAACATGAATTATATCTCCATCTTCAAAGCAACGAACCACATGGATAATTGCATCAACCTCACGAATGTTGGAAAGGAATTTGTTGCCTAGCCCCTCACCCTTTGAAGCACCTTTTACAAGCCCTGCAATATCAACAAATTCAATTGTTGCAGGCACTAACTTTAGGGACTGATACATATCAGCCAATACTTCCAAACGGTGGTCGGGTACTGCAACAGAGCCTATATTCGGTTCAATGGTGCAGAAAGGATAATTCGCAGACTGTGCACCTGCATTTGTAATTGCATTAAAAAGCGTACTTTTGCCGACATTCGGCAAACCAACCATACCTAATTTCATCTTTTATCTTTCAACTCCTATATTATTCATAGAACATAAACTTTATTATAGCGGTTATTCGCTCTGTGGGCAAGTAAATTCAAGAATATTCTGCACTCTATTAAAAAAAACTTCATCATATAACAGGATAATTTTGTATAATAGTAAGTAAGCAATGAAAAAAGTGCTATAATATTTATATCAATGTTTTAAAACACAGGAAAAGTTTAAATAAAAAATATGGAGGTACACAATATGTCAATGGGTAAAGTATTGGTGGCAGATGACGACAGCAATATCGGTGAATTATTACGACTCTATCTTGAAAAGGAAGGCTATGCCGTAACCTTGGCGGTCGATGGCGAACAGGCAATGCAAAGATTTAATGCCGAAACTCCCGATATTGTATTATTGGATATTATGATGCCAAAGCTTGACGGTTGGCAGACTTGCCGTGAAATCAGAAAAAAATCCAACTGCCCAATAATAATGATAACGGCTAAAGGCGAAACCTTTGATAAAGTTTTGGGATTGGAGCTCGGGGCTGATGACTATGTTGTAAAACCGTTTGATGCCAAAGAAATTATAGCAAGGATTAAAGCTGTGCTTCGCAGAACAGGTAAAGGTGTTGCCGAAAATGATATTAAAGAAGTTTCTTATGATAAATTGGTAGTTAATATGACTAAGTATGAACTAAAGGTAAATGGCACCGCAGTAGATACACCACCTAAAGAATTGGAGCTGCTCTATCATTTGGCAAGCAATCCTAACAGAGTTTATACAAGGGACCAACTGCTGGACGAAGTATGGGGTTTTGAATATTATGGGGACAGCCGTACCGTTGATGTACACGTTAAAAGACTCAGAGAAAAGCTTGAGGGCGTATCCGACAGATGGTCACTGAAAACAGTATGGGGCGTGGGATACAAATTTGAGGTAAAGGAATAAGCCTCATTATGAATAAAAGTCTATTTTCACGTTATTTTACAGTATGTGCCTCGTTAATTCTACTCAGCATTACCCTGCTTGGGGTGATGCTTCTTGTGTTTTCCTCACAATATTTCCGCAATGATAAACTCTCGCTTTTGCAGAAAAATGCGGAGTATGCGATAAACTTGACGATACAAAGCTATAAAGACAGCGGTAACTTACTAATCAGAGAAAGAGATGTTTTACCCGGATATATGATTCTTGCAGATGCAATAGATTCTGAGATTTATCTGAGTGATATGTCCGGAGTAACAAAAATTTGCACACATCGCAGACCCTGCAATCATTCGGTGCATGTAGTAGACCAAGCAGTCTTGCAGGAAGCAGTCAGTAAAGGAATATATACCGAAATCGGTAAGATGAATGGAATTTATGCCGAACAGTATTATACTGTAGGCATACCGCTTATTTTAAATGATAATATTCCATCGGGGGTACTGTTTATATCAACCAGTGCGGCATCACTCACTAACTTTTTAAGTGAGATTATGCAGATATTTTTACTTAGTGCTTTAGCGGTTGTATTGATGGCATTCGTTATTATATATTTCATTACAAGCAATATGGTTAAACCGCTCCGACAGATGGTTGCAGCAACAAAAAGCTTTTCAAAAGGAGATTTTACCACCCGTATTCCGGTAAATGATATGGACGAAATAGGTCAGCTGTCATTGGCGTTTAACACAATGGCGTCAAACCTTGCAACATTGGAGTCGGTCAGACGAAGTTTTGTGGCAAATGTATCACATGAACTGAAAACACCTATGACTACCATTGCAGGATTTATTGACGGAATTTTGGACGGGACTATTCCTCCGGAAAAGCAAAGACATTATCTGGGGATTGTGTCGGACGAGGTAAAAAGACTCTCACGTCTTGTTAAATCAATGCTGAATATTGCAAGAATTGAAGCCGGTGAACAAAGTATTAATCCAACACAATTTGATATCAATGAAATTGTGTGCCGTACAATATTTACTTTTGAAAAAGCAACAGAAGATAAACATCTTGAAATCAGAGGGCTTGATGTTGACAAAATAATGGTTGAAGCAGATGTGGATTTAATACATCAGGTGGTGTACAATCTTGTTGAAAATGCTGTGAAATTTGTCAATGATGGCGGATATATTGAGTTTAATTATAATGTTGATGGGAAATCTACTTATGTGTCTGTCAGAAACAGCGGTCCGGGTATTGAAAAAGATGAAATTACCAAAGTGTTTGACAGGTTTTATAAGACAGACTCATCACGCAGTAAAGATAAAAACGGAGTGGGCCTTGGACTGCATATTGTACGTTCAATAGTCAATCTTCATGGCGGCGATATAATTGTACGCAGTGTTGAGGGAGAATATTGTGAGTTTGTTTTTTCTGTTCCTACCGCAACAGGTAAAAATCCACAGAGTATTTTCAGAAAAAACATACCAACGCAATAGTATTTACAAAAGATGTTTATGACTTTGTAATATTTGACTGATATTATAGATATATAACAATAACTAATATCACACTCTGGAGGTAACTTTTAATGAATAATGATTTCGATAACAAAAATAACGGCCCTCATAGCTGGGATTTCTCGGACAACAAAGCAAATAATCAAGGCTCTACCAATCAGTACAACTCTGCAAATGATGCGGATAATAATAAATCTGCATGGAATGAGCCTCAAAAAGAACAATCATATCAATGGAATTATGACAGCTATGGCACACCGCCGCAAAAAGAAAAACCGCATCGTAAAAATAAAGGCGTAGTTGTATTTGCCTCAATTATGTGTGCAGTGCTTGTAGCAGGTATGTTAACTCTGTCGGGATATGGACTATACTCAATAATAGCTAACAACGGTGATGAAGAAAATTTAATCGGTACTGATGGCAAATCAACTCAAGATGATGGTGTTAAAGCTCCCGCACTTAACAATAAACCTGAAACAAGTGAAGATGTTATCTCGGCAGACAGCAAGCTTACACCTCAGCAAATAGCTAAAAAAACTTTGCCCACGGTAGTTGGTATAGTAAGCTATCAAGCCGGAGGAAGTTTGCTTAGCGGTTCGCAAAATCAAGGCTCGGGTATTATTATTACAGATGATGGGTATATCGTTACCAATGCTCATGTTGTTGCAGGTGCATCGGGTATAAAGGTAGTTACTCATGATGGTCAGGAATTTTCGGGCAGAGTTATAGGTGCAGACCCACGAAGTGACCTTGCTGTAGTTAAGGTTGAAGCAAAAGATTTGCCTTATGCTGAGCTTGGTAATTCGGACGAACTGGAAATAGGTGAACCTGTAATTGCAGTCGGAAACCCCGGAGGGTTGGTTCTTGCCGGCAGTGTAACAGATGGGATTGTATCTGCATTAAACCGCCCTATTGGAACAGCAGGTGCAGATACCATCAATTGTATTCAAACAAATGCCGCAATCAATCCCGGTAATTCCGGTGGTGCATTGGTTAATCAATATGGTCAAGTTGTAGGTATAAACTCATCTAAAATTGTATACGAAGGTTTTGAAGGCTTAGGCTTTGCTATCTCTATCAATGAAGCTCAACCAATTATTCAAGATTTGATGGAATATGGTATGGTAACAGGCCGAGTTAAAATTGGGGTTACTATTCAAGAAGTTGATGAATACTTAGCAAGACTTAATAACATACCTACAGGTATCTTTGTACAAAGTGTGGACCCTAACTCTGATGCTGCAAAACAAGGTGTTATACCCGGAGATGTAATTACTAAGGTTAATGGCAAAGATGTAAAAACTCTCAAAGAAGTAAGAGATATTATTGATAACTTTAAAGCAGATGATGTGGTAACACTTACAATTTATCGCAGCACTACAGGCTATAAAGCAAAGGAACTGGAAATTGATATCAAGCTTATGGTAGATGCCCCGGCGGTTCCCCAGCAAGAAGGTATGCAATAATAAAAAAATCCTCTGTTTCAATTTTGAAGCATGTAGTGACCCCAATAAGTTAGACTTGATAGAGTAGTAGAGAAATCTGCTACTCT
>JAVVRS010000069.1:0-6997 GCA_036654595.1 Oscillospiraceae bacterium
ATTGCACCGTTCTCCGACTCGGGGCGGCACAATGCGGCACTTCGTGCCGCAGGCGGCTGCCAAATGCCGCCGCCGCAAGGGCGACCGGAGGTCGCCCTTGATTGTGCCGCCCCGACTGACGCCCATTAATTTGTATAATAATATAAACATTTTTTTCAAAGGAGTGTATAAATGAAGCTTGCAATTATCGGCAGCCGAACAGAAACTATTTCACTTAACATTAATTCTATAATTAACTATATACCTATAAATTGCAACTGTATTATTTCAGGTGGTGCAGAGGGCGTCGATAAATTAGCGGAAACCGCTGCTGCTCAACTGAATATCCCAATAAAGGTTTTTCTTCCGGATTATAGTATTTACGGTAAAAATGCACCTTTAATCCGCAATAAATTGATAGCAGATTACTGTGATTATTTAATTGCTTTTTGGGATTTCAAATCAACAGGTACAGCACATACCATATCCTATTGTATTGAACATTCTATCCCTTTTCATATCTTTCC
The DNA here is from genome assembly GCA_036654595.1 of Oscillospiraceae bacterium. Taxonomy (GTDB): domain Bacteria; phylum Bacillota; class Clostridia; order Oscillospirales; family Ruminococcaceae; genus RGIG7389. Next base: position 507 of record JAVVRS010000069.1, read on the forward strand.
AATTGATGAGATTAAAATTAAATAAATAGATTTTATTTTGTAAAAAAGGAGCTGTTTTTTTGAAAACAGGAATTTCAACCGCCTGTCTTTATCCTATGGCTGTAGAGAAAGCTTTTGAAACAGTCGCAACCGCCAAGCCGCAATGCTGTGAGGTATTTTTCGGTTCTACTACCGAACTGCAAGACCATTTTGTAAATGAGCTTGCCAAACGTGCGGATTTTCATGGTATTGATATTGTTTCGGTACACCCATATTCCGCTGCTTTTGAGCCGCTTTATTTCTTTTCGGATTATGAGCGACGAACCGAAGAAGGTTATGAACTATACAAAAAGTATTTTAATGCCATGACAATTCTCGGTGCAAAATATCTGATTTTTCATGGTGAATTTAAAGATGGAACACTTTCAAATGAAATAGCATTTGAAAGAATGTCACATATGTGTGAAATTGCAAAAAGTTTTGGTGTACATATGTCACAAGAAAATGTATCACGTTGTAAAAGCCGTTCACCTGATTTTTTACTGCAAATGTCACAGGCAATTCCCGATATGACCTTTACATTGGATATAAAACAGGCTGTACGTTCTGATGTTGACCCATTTTATCTCCTTGACCTTTTAAAGGAACGTATTGTACATCTGCATATCAGTGATCACCTTCCCGGCTCTGATTGTATTCTTCCGGGACATGGTAATTTTGATTTTAATAGACTTGTAAAGAAACTAAATCAACTTGATTATAATGGCGGAGCAGTAATTGAATTGTATTCACGCAATGTAACTTCGCTGATTGATTTACAAAAGTCCTACGAATTTATTAGAAAAAAATTCTAGATTTCTTTGTATTTTAGTCATATTATGTCCATTATCTTCTCTATTTAACAATTTATCATTCAGCATATTGCACAATAAAAATAAATCATCTGCAAGTTTTGTCGAAAAATGTCCTATTCTTTTTCTTTGCAACTCCCTTTTGTTGTTGTATAATCGTTTTGAACGTGCAAAGTTTAAAAAGCTTTCTGCATTTGAAATAATTATTTTAGGAGGAATTCTTTTGGACGACATTCATAGGCTCGGCAAGAATATTGAATACATTATATTTAAAAGCACTATCTCCGACAGCTCAATGGAAATACACTCTACATATGGCATATCTTTATTGATTGACGGAAAATTAATGTATAAAATTGATGATGTTTGTCTGCAGCAAGACGTTCTTGAACGCTTTGTTCTGCAACTTAATCAATGTAATCTCTCTCCTATTCATCTGATTGATGTTGTTGATGATTTTTTAGCTACCTAAGTTGACTGTAAAATTACATATAATTGTAATCTTCAACCCTTGATTAGCTTTTCTTATAATGATATACTGTTTGTATTATATTAGATTTGCAAAAATAGAATTTGTATTTATATTAAATTATACATTTTGCTGAAAGAGGGCGACTTATGAAGTGTCCATTTTGTTACTTTGCAGAAAGCAAAGTTGTTGATTCCCGTTCTGCCGATAGTGGTGAACGAATTAGACGCAGACGTGAATGTTTATCCTGCGGCAAAAGATTTACCACTTATGAAACTATTGAAACCACTCCACTATGGGTCATTAAAAAAGACCTTTCCCTTGAGCAATATAACCGTAACAAACTTATGAGAGGTATCCTTAAAGCTTGTGAAAAAAGACCTGTTTCACCCGAAGACGTTGAGCGTATGGTACAGCAGATTGAAATGAAAATAAACAGCCAATTCAATAAACAGGTTTCTACTGCTGATATTGGTGCATTGGTTTTGGAACATCTCAAAGATTTAGACGAGGTATCTTATGTCCGATTTGCGTCGGTTTATCGTGAATTTAAAGATATTAACTCTTTCTTGCAGGAATTGACAGCAATTCAAAATGAGAAAGAAAAAGGTTAAAACTTATAATCCGTTATAAAATACTGTCTAACCTTGGTGTTTCTTCTTCTAAAAGATGATGTGTACTGTCTATAAGCTCATCTAAAACTGCCATCAGTTCACTTTTATCTGCGTATTCGGCAAGACTTGAAAGTCGTGCTGACATACCTGTAATTTTATCAAGCGGATTATGACGCATAAATTTAACCAGTGTCTTTTCTTTTTCGTCCCATGATGCTTTATATTCATTGCACAAATATATTGTTTGTGCCGTATTTTCTTGCTTTACAGATACTTTGATTTGACCTAACTGATTTGCTAATTCATTTGTTACATTATAAGTGTAGTTTAATGATAATAATGACAACACTATTATTACAAGTACAGCTGAGGCAGCAATCCATAATCTTTTCAAGTATCTAACTCCCTTTCGCTTGTTTTGGTACAATATAATAGTCCTTATTTGGGGTACAAGTCATCAGGAAAATTTCCTGAAGCTTGTATCCTTCTTGTTTTATAATTTTTTCCAACCAATCTTCACTTATCTGACAATAACTCATAGCCTGAGTTATAACATTGCTGTCATTTATTATCAGTACAGGTATACCTTGCTCCTTTTGCGGCGGTTTAATCTTCATAGTTTCATTTGTAGCTTCCTGTGCCGAAAACTTCTTATTGATTGATAATTTACCATTTGTTTCTACTATTGCCAAATCAACATCTTTAATATCAAAAATATTATTTTGCCGCAATTCTTCCATTAAATCATCTATTGAAAGACGAAGCTTTTTCATCTCGTTTTGGTCTATAGCTCCCTCTCGTACAACAATCCTTGGGTTTCCGCTCAATAATCGTCTTGCCTTTATACTTTTAAGTGATATAACTGACATTAATATCTCAAAAAATACAAGGGTCACAATTGGTATTACACCACCAATCAATGGCACGTCCATATCTTCAATTGGTAAGGTAGCTATATTTGATATTAAAATTGTAGTCACCAGTTCCGATGGCTGAAGCTCACCCAGCTGTCGTTTTCCCATAACTCTTATACCAATTATAACCACAAAATACAATATTATCGTTCTTATAAAAACAACAAGCACCGAACTATCTCTCCTTATCAAATTCTTCACATATTCACCGCCTGTGCCCCGCAGAGCGGCGACCGCCTCCGGCGGTCGCCGGCATTGCCGTTTACGGCAATGTGCTGATTGCAAAGCAATCAGCATCTGCGGGGCACAGCTTCAAATTCAGCAAAATTTATCTTCCATTACAGTAATAGTATGTACTTTTAGGATAATCTTTATTCTTATGCAAATACTGTAGTATATGCTCTTGTCAAAGGAGGCTTATATTTGTTTGAATTTGCAAAAAATAAAACATCACCAAGACCACCACAGATTATAACCGATTTAACCTGCTCACTGGAAGAAAACCTAAGCATACTTAAAGCTTTGCTGAGTAATTCTACCGACCTGCTGACAAGAGAGATTGATGTCTGTGGTATTAAAGTAGCTGCTATCATGTGTGAAGGTATGGTAAATTCACAAGCTTATGCACAGCTTATTGCAACACCGCTTACTAAACTTGAACTGCAAAATGCAACCTCTGATACACTTTCAGAATGGGTAAGACATAAAGCTATATTTTCCACTGACCAAAAAGAATTTACTACCTTTAATGAACTGTTTGCATTTATTATGTCCGGATTTGTTGTAATTTTGATTGATGGTATAAATCATGGTACAGCTTGCGGATTACAAGGCTATCAGTTTCGTTCTGTAGGTGAACCAAGCTCCGAAACAAATATACGAGGTTCCCGTGAGGGTTTTGTTGAACCTATACGAATAAATCAATCACTTATTCGCCGCAGAATAAAATCTCCGACTTTAAAATTTGAATTATTTCCAATTGGTGATAAAAGCAGAACCGATATAAGTTTAGTTTATCTTACAGATACTGCTTCACCTGAGCTGTTAAAGGAAGTTAAATATCGACTTAGTAAAGTATCCCCCGATGTAATACTAAATGCAGGGTATATACAGCCATTCTTAGAGTATGGTCCTCCATCACTGTTCTCCAATGTAAGTGTTACCGAACGTCCCGATACGCTTTGTGCAAAGATAAATGAGGGCAGAATTGGAATACTTGTTGATGGCACACCATTCGCATTAATTGTACCTTATTTTTTTAATGAGCATTTTCAAAGTATGGACGACTATGCTTATCGTCCATATTTTGCTACTTTTATACGTTGTCTTAAATATATAGCATTTTTTATTGCTTTTTTACTTCCGGGGTTGTACGTTGCCATTGTTACCTATCACCCATCACTTTTACCGCCTGTTTTGCTGATGAACATTGCCGTTGCAGAACAATCTGCACCGTTTCCGCTGTTCATTGAAGCTTTATTAATTCACCTTGTCTATGAGGTAATGCGTGAAGCAGGACTTCGTCTGCCTAAAGGTATTGGTCATGCCGTTGGTATTGTTGGCGGCTTGGTCATTGGTGACGCAGCCGTTACAAGTGGTCTGATTGGTGCACCTATGGTCATGGTAGTAGCCTTAACCGCTATCTGTGCTTTTGTTATACCGTCACTCTATGAAAATGTTGCAACATTGAAATTTTTGTTTATCTTTGCCGGTGCGGCTTTTGGGTTGTTCGGTATCTGGATTGGTATTGCTATTGTGCTTATAAATATCTGTGCGGTCAATGCTTACGGTGTGCCGTTTTCTGCACCGATAAGTCCTTTCTCTTTTTATGCCATGCGTGATGTTCTGTTCAGAGCAAGCTGGACAAAGCTTGGTAAAAACGCTGTTCATGTACAGGACTTTCCCGGCTCTGACATCAAATTCAAGGAGGCTGACTCCGATGGTTGACAAACAACGTATCTCCTGTGGACAGCTAATCTGTTTGCTTACACTTTCAAGAATATTTTATATTTTCACCTATATTCCCTCTGTAAATCAAATGCTTAACGGTTCAATTATGCTGCTCTGTCTACCTCTCAGTACAGCTCTTAGCTTTATAATTATTATGCCCTCTTATTACTTTTTAAAGAAAAGTAAAGGGCATTGTCTTGTTGATGGGTGCAATGCCATATCACCTGCAAGCGGTAAAATTGCCGCTGCTGTTCTTGCTGTGTATTTTTTATTTATTGCTGCACAAACAGTGAGCCAATTTGAATATTTTATGACCTCAGCCGTCTATCACGGCAAAGGTACAATGACCTTTTTTATTATATTAAGTCTTGTTGCCGCTTACTTTGTTTATATGAGCATTGAACCTATCTCTCGTGCCGCAGGTATTATTATGTTTGTGGTGGTGATATCCCTCGGCGTAATGTTCTTTACATTGCTTGGGCATGTTAATTTAGTCAATGTAATATCACCGTTTTATGAGGGTGTTAAAGAGGTTGTAAAAGTTTCGGTCTTTGCTGCTTTTCGCAACACAGAACTTGTTGCACTCCTAATGATGTTGCCTTATACGAATGGTAATTTTAAAAAAATATTTGTAGGTTATCAACTTTGGGCATTGATGTTGCTTGAATTAATTACCTTTTTCACATTAACTGTGCTAGGCAATTTTGCCCGTACAACAAACTACCCTGTTTATTCTCTGTCAACAATCACCGGTTTTTCTTTTTTGCAGGGGCTTGATGCAATTTATAACTGTATCTGGGTTTTTATAGCTTTAATACGAACAGCGTTTTATCTTTTTCTTACCGTACGATGTATTGGGCTTTTTTGTGACAATCGCTTTAAAAAAAGCTATCTTCCCATCAGCACCTTTGTTCTGCTGATTATAGGCTGTATACTAAGCAACAACACAGAGCTTTTTGTAGCCTCGTATAAACTTATTTCAAACGGTTTTATCATTGCGAGTGTAGTATTTATTATACCTATTGTGCTTTTGGGTGTCCTGCTGATTAGACCGTGGAGGGAGCAGCGATGAAACGATTTATTTTGTTAACTCTTGCCGCTTTACTGTGCTTGACTTTTTCTGCCTGTCTTACCCGTACCGAAATAGTTGATACCGCACTCATTCAAGCAATTGGCATTGACCATATAAATAATGAATATATTATTACTCTGCAAAAATTTTCTCCGCATGGCAGTACTGCTTTAAGTGAAGGTGCTCGTGCCGATATTTTACAGGTTAAGGGTGAGAGTATCTCAGAAGCTTTAGGTAAAATTGGTTTTGAAAACGGTCAAGAACTTTATCTTGGTAATATTCAGCTTTTGCTCATTGGTAAAGATACTGCCGAGGACGGTATATCTTCTATCGTTGGCTTCATTGGTTCAAGCTATCAAATCAGACCGAATATTCACATTGCAATTGCAGATAATACCGCTGCTGAAATAATCACAAATGCACCAATGTCCGACGGTGTTGTTACCGCCGAAGCTATAGACAATCTGTTAAAACGCACCGACTACAATGCAGGTACAACAGGGTGTACTGTAATGCAGGTTATTGATGCTTTACAACATGAGGGAACTGACCCATTTATACCTTTAATTAAGCTCTCAGACGGTGCTGACGGCAAGCCGCATTTCTCTATAGGCGGTACCTGTATCTTTAGCGACGATAAAC
>JAVVRS010000070.1:0-6996 GCA_036654595.1 Oscillospiraceae bacterium
TTGTCCTCCTTAGAATTGAAACAAAGGCGGTGCAACTTTGCACCGCCTTGAATTGGCGTTTAATTCATTAAAATAGTTAAACTATTATTCAACGTTGAAACGCTTTTTGAATCTGTCTACACGACCGCCTGTATCAACAAGCTTTTGTCTTCCTGTAAAGAACGGATGACATTTTGAGCAGATTTCAACACGAATATTTGGCTTTGTGGATTTAGTTTCAATAACTTCTCCGCAAGCACAGGTAATAGTTGTAGCTTCATACTTTGGATGAATCCCTTGTTTCATTTTCATTCACCTCTTTCAAATGGTAGCAATGCTATCTGTTTTATCAGACACTACTACATAACAGATATTATATTATCACAGTCAACGGTAAAATGCAAGTATTTTCTTAAAATTTTCATGTAATCCTTTGCTTTTATTCTCCGCCCGCCACCCTCTGCAAAACGCAAGTACGGGGCGGCACAATGCGGCTATCGCCGCAGGCGGCTTACGCCGCCGCATGGGGCAGCCTACGGCTGCCCCATGCTTGTGCCGCCCCGTCCGTCCGTTAGCCTAATAAAATGCCGTCAAAATATTTTTTAAATATCTGTGCTTTTTGTTTGGCATCATTTTCAGTTTGAGCTGTAATGTTAAAATATAGCTTTAGCTTTGGTTCTGTTCCGGAGGGACGAATTATTACCCAAGCGTCTGTGGCAAGATTATATTTTAATATATCCGCCTTGTCAAGCCCTGTTTTAGAGTTGTCCAAAAAATCCATATATTCAGTAATGTCATTTCCGGCTAATTTATCGAGTGGATTATTTCTCAAATTGTTCATAACCGCTTGCATCTCTGCCATTGGCTGTGTACCGCTAAAAGCATAACTGTGTACCACCGAGTAACAGTATCCATAGCGATTGTATAAGCTTTCCAAGCGGTCATCTAGTGTCAAAGCTTGCTGTTTGTATTCTGCTGCCATTTCACATATGAGTAAACAAGCATTTACCGCATCTTTATCTCTCACATGACAGCCCGAAAGATAACCATGACTTTCTTCATATCCAAAGATAAAATCATCTTCTTTACCTTGTTTTGCAAGCTCGGTAATTACTTCTCCAACATATTTAAAGCCTGTCAGTACCGTCTTAACCGCTATTCCATAATCTGCGGCAATTTTATCCACCAAATCCGCCGATACCACACTTCTGATGATGATAGGGTTTTGTGGCATTGTACCTAACCGACTTCGCTTTTCACAGATGTAGTCAAGTAATAAAGCACCTATTTCATTTCCTGTAAACAGCTTGCCATTACCAAGGGCAACACCCATGCGGTCGGAGTCGGGGTCGGTCGCAATCAAAACATCTCCGTTTACATTACCGCAAAGCTTAATACCCAAGCTCATTGCTTCCGGCATTTCCGGGTTTGGGTATGTGCAGGTAGGAAAATTACCGTCGGGCTTACGTTGTTCTTCCACAATTGTAATATCATTAAAGCCATTTTGGTTGAGTACAGTGATGACACATTCAAGCCCTGCACCATTTAGCGGTGTATAAACAATCTTCAGCTTACTTTTTGCAGCTGTGTCATCATACAAACTCAGCCTGCATACTTCTTCAATATATCTGTCTAAAATCTTTTGCTCAACATATGAAATCATACCATCTTTGATGCCTTGTTTAAACTCAATTCGTTTTACGTCCTCAAACAAATCAAGTTTTGCCATACTTTTTGCAATTCCATCAGCAATTTCAGGTACAAGCTGTCCGCCGTCCGCACCGTATGCCTTATAGCCATTGTATTCGGCAGGATTATGGCTTGCTGTAATCATCACTCCGGCAGTACAGGCAAGTTCTCTAAGTGCAAAGCTAAGTGTCGGAGTTGGCATAAGCCTGTCAAAAATGTATACCTTAATACCATTTGCCGCAAACACTTCAGCTGTTGTTTTTGCTAACAATTCACTGTCAATTCTGCTGTCATAAGCTATACATACAGAATTTTGTGAGTTATGCAGTTTAAGCATCTCAGCAAAGCTTTGCGTAGCACCGCCAACGGTATATATATTTATCCTTGCCGTACCTGCACCCAATATACCACGCAAACCGGCTGTACCGAAGGTCAGTTTTTGAGCAAAGCGTTTTTCTATTTCAGTTGAGTCATCTTTTATTAATTGCAATTCCCTTGCAAAAACAGGTGAGGCTTTTTTTAGCCATAAATTGTAGTCATTCTTCATAGTGTCACCGTGCCTCTACTAATTTTTATTATTGCTGTTTCAAGAGATAAACCATTGTCATTTTACAATAGAACTGTAATTTTTGCAAATATCAATTTGCTTTCAGAAAAATTTTCCAGTATAATGTAACATAATAAAGTCTAATGTAAATGGAGGCGTTTTTTTGGTTTGCAGTATTAAAAGTTTTGGCATTAATGGGATTGATGCTTTTGAAGTAACAGTAGAAGTAGATTTTCTAGGCGGTTTGCCACGCATAGATATGGCAGGGCTACCGGATACGGCAATAAAAGAATCTCGTGACAGAATTAATTCTGCGATTACCAATAGCGGCTACGAATTTCCAAGAAAACATTTTGTAATAAATCTTGCACCTGCCGACCGTAAAAAAACAGGACCTGTCTATGACCTGCCAATACTTATTGCAGTGCTTAAAGCCAGTGAGCAGGTAAATCTGTCCACTGATGGATATGCTTTTGCAGGTGAAGTTGCATTAGACGGTAAACTAAGAGGTATTACAGGTGCATTATCAATGGTAATTGAAGCAAAAGAGATGGGTTATAAAGCTTTCTTTTTACCTAAAGATAATTCCGCTGAAGCAGCTGTAGTTGAAGGAATTAATGTTTACGGTGCCGAAAATCTTCGTCAAGTGTGTGAACATCTTGAAGGGAAAGCAGCAATTGCTCCGGCAATCCCACAGCAGGCAATTGCTTGCGAATTTCAGTCTGATATTGATTTCAGCGATGTACGGGGACAAACCTTTGCTAAAAAAGCATTGGAAATTGCTGCCGCCGGAGGTCACAGTGTACTGCTTGTCGGTCCTCCGGGTACAGGTAAAAGTATGCTTGCCAAACGTGTACCTACCATTTTACCACCAATGACCTTTGAAGAATCTATTCAAATCAGTAAAGTTCATTCCGTCGCCGGACTATTGCGTTCACAAAAAGGTCTGGTTACAAGTCGCCCATTTCGTGCTCCGCATCATTCTGTTTCGCCCGCAGGGCTTTCAGGCGGCGGCGGTGTACCAATGCCGGGTGAAATTTCTCTTGCACATAATGGTGTTTTATTTCTGGACGAATTTCCCGAATTTAGCCGTTCTGCAATAGAAACATTGCGTCAACCGATGGAGGACGGAGTAATCACCATCTCTCGTGCAAGGTCACGCATTACATATCCATGTAACATCATGGTAATTGCTGCAATGAATCCTTGTCCCTGTGGGTATCTGGGTCACCCAACCAAACCTTGTATCTGTACAAAGCAAGCCGCCAATCGTTATTTCAGTAAAATCTCAGGTCCAATGCTTGACAGGCTTGACCTACAAACCGAGGTACTCCCCGTTGACTTTGACACACTTTCTTCCACTGAAAAACCTGAAGCCTCAAGTGAAATTTTAAAGCGTGTTACTGCGGCAAGAAAAATTCAGCAAAGACGTTTTGCCGACACCGATGTCACTTGCAATGCAAGAATGTCCTCGGCTATGACCTCAAAATATTGTACTATGAGTGAACAGGCAAGTGCTTTTCTTCGTCGTGCATTTGATTCCTTAGGGCTGTCCCCCCGTGCTTATGACCGTATCCTCAGAGTCAGCCGTACCATTGCCGACCTTGATGGTTGTGATAATATTGAAGTCAGTCATATTTCCTTAGCTGTACAATATCGTAGTCTTGACCGCAAATACTTTACCAAAGCTTAATACTTTAGAATTTTTTACATCAACATAAATATAATGTAAGCAGCTGCATGGGGGCGGCACAATCAAGGGCAAACCTATGGTTTGCCCTTGAAGCGGCTTCGCCGCTTGCGGTCTTTGACCGCATTGTGCCGCCCCCACCCTAGCCAAGAAAGACTTTTAAATTAAACTTGACTGTTTCACCGTTATTCCAATTGTTGTCTTAATCGCAGTAAAATTTTCTTCTCTCTACGACTTACCTGTACCTGTGTCATTCCAAGCTGTTCTGCGGCCTTGCTTTGAGTTTGTTCTTTAAAGTAACGTAAATATATTAACTTTTGGTCATCTGGTTCTAATCTTTCCATAACTTGTTTAAGTGAAATCATATCTGCAAGATTTTCTTCATGTGAGGTTGATGGCAAATCAATTTGACTACCCTCATCGTCCTCATAGGTAAGTGAAAGCGGAGGTAAAGCAGCACTTAAAGCTTGAGCAATCTGTGTTTCATCAACCTGCATTACCTTAGCCAGTTCACTTATTGTAGGTTCTTTACCATATTTTTTACAAAAAAATTCTCTTTCACGTCCTGCACGCAATGACATTTCTTTTAATGTTCTGCTAACCTTTACTGTTCCACCGTCACGAAACAATCGACGCATTTCACCGAGTATAACAGGAACGGCATAGGTTGAAAAGCGTACTCCACGGTCAAAATCAAAGGCATCTGAAGCTTTTATCAAACCAATACAACCGGCTTGAAATAAATCTTCATACTCAATTCCTCTACCTTTAAATTTATGTGCACAGGAATGTACAAGGCCCATATTATTTTCAATCATTTCTTCACGAGGCAATCGTGCTGTGCTGTTCATTTAGGTATATCGCACCTTTCTAAACTTGCTTTCAGGCTGTATCTTGCTTTGAACAAATTTTCTTTTGCAACACAACGGTTGTACCTTTTCCAACTTTTGAGCGTACCTGTACTTTATCCATAAAGGTTTCCATTACTGCAAATCCCAAACCTGCTCGTTCACCTGAAGCACAGGTAGTAAAAAGCGGTTCTCTGGCTTGTTTAATATCTGCAATACCGCAACCTTTATCTCTAATTTGAATGATAACGCTGTTGTCTTCCATAATTTTTACCGTTATGTACACTTTACCTATTTCTTCGCTGTAGCCATGAACAATACAATTGGTTACTGCCTCAGAAACTGCTGTTTTAATATCACTTACTTCCTCAACCGTAGGGTCAACAGAGGATACAAATGCAACAACGGCGGTTCGTGCATAGGCTTCATTTATACTTCTGGATTCAAATACTGTCTGCATCGCATTAATTACTTTCATTTTCTAAATCCTCTCTACTCTAATACTCCAAGCTTGTCCATTCCTGCCAATTTCATAACTTTTTTTAAACTTGGGCTCAGATTTGTTACTTTTACAATTCCCTCCAAATCGGTCATCAATTTATAGCGTCCCATTACAAATCCAATCCCCGAAGAATCCATAAAAGTTACATTACCAAAATCTAAAATCAATTCTTCCGGGCATACCTGTTGCAAAACCGTATCCAATTCTTTACGCATACCACCGGCTTTATGATGGTCAATTTCTCCCGACAAGTACGCTATAACCAGTTGCGGCATTATTTCTATATTCATTGCCATATTTTTCAGTTCCCTCCTGTTTATTTCTCCTTTACCCCTCATCAAGGCGTAAGCTTCCCCATTTGGGCGGCACAATGCGGCTTACAGCCGCCGGCCGCTACGCCGCCGCAATGGCAAAAAAACCGTAGTTTTTTTGCCATTACTTGTGCCGCCCAAAACACGAAAGCCTCAGCTTCTCTTTAATTTTCGGTTTTTTATCAGTTATTGTTGTAGCAATCAAATTGTGGGTACAACAAAAAATCCTTTACCCATTAAGGATAAAGGATTTAGTATAGCAAATTTTAGTGAACCATGTTTATACTTTTTGTATAATTCTCACTGATATCTACTTAAAATTAGTTTTTTTGTCACCTTTTGTTGAGATTGCTCTCTAATACAACTTGACGCATTTCACCTGCAAGATATAATGACCCAAAAATCAACAAAGTATCATCTTTATGTAAACCATTTAAAGCAATACCCAATGCTTCTTTAGGTGTATGTGCATATATTGCTTCAACACCTTGTAATGTTATCCACTCCGCTAATTCATTACCTTGCAATGCACGAGGTGATGGCGGTGTCAGGGTAACTATTTTTTTACATAAAGGCAGTATACAAGTGATGGTTTTTTGCCAATCTTTTTCTTCAAGTATCCCTGTAATTGCTGTTACACTTGTACAATTTAATTTTTTTAAAGCAGATACAAGTGCTGTTGCACCATGAGAATTATGTGCACCGTCCAATAAAATTGTTGGGTATTGGCAGAGCACTTCCATTCTTGCAGCAATAAATGCCGTTGAAAGTCCTTTTTTAATTGCAGGTATAGAAACACCAAAACCACACAAATGTTCTGCTGTTTCAATTGCAGTAACAGCATTTGACAATTGGTATTCTCCCGGCAGTGATAATTTCCATTGCTCACCACCATAGCTAAAGGTTGTACCGTTCAGTGTTAGTGAAGCATCTTCAATATTATTTATATTTGGCATAATAAGCTTGTTATTCATCTCACAGCAGCGTTTAAATATTACCTCTAAAGCTTCATCAGATTGACAAGGGTTTACAATTGTAACTCCATTTTTCTTAATAATACCACATTTTTCTGTTGCAATCTCAGTAATAGTGTTTCCAAGCAGCTGTGTATGGTCAAGTCCAATCGGCGTTATTACCGTTGCTAATGGATTTACTATCATATTGGTGGCATCAAATTGTCCGCCAAGTCCAACCTCCAGCACAACAATATCACACTTTTGTTCTAAAAAGTATGCAAAAGCTAAAGCTGTTATAAATTCAAACTCATTGATATTTTCACCTATATCCTCTGCTGTTTGTAGAGCATATGGCAAAAAGCGTTCAGTAAGTCTTGTCAGTTCTTGCTGTGAAATCATTTCTCCGTCAATCTGTATCCGTTCTCTGAAGTCCACTACAAAAGGTGAGGTATACTCACCTGTTTTATATCCTGC
>JAVVRS010000071.1:0-6993 GCA_036654595.1 Oscillospiraceae bacterium
GGAAACCAAAGCTTTTTAAGAAATTAGGTTTTTTAAAGATATACATAACCGCACCAATGGTATAAGCAATACCACCTGCGGCAACTAAACCAAGGGTTAGAGGGTCTAAAGCGAGCAGAGCGGGGTAATAAAAAACAATTGCCCACCCCATCAGTAAATACACCCCTGTGTAAAGCCAACGAGGAGCATTAATCCAGCAAAGTTTTATTGCAATACCACTAAAAGCGATTGCCCAAATAACCATTGTAAAGATAATTCCTTCACGACCACCAACACCAAGGAGTAAAATAGGTGTATAAGTACCTGCAATAAGGACATAAATCATAGAATGGTCTACTTTACGCAAAATTTTAATAGCTTTTTCAGAGCCTTTGTAATAATGATAAAAAGCACTTGCAGAATAAAGTGCAAGCATAGAAAATCCAAAAATCAGTGATGATGTAAGAGTTAAAGCCCTATTTTCTACTGTACGCAGAGATACCACAAGGAGTGCAATAGTTCCTGCAACAGATAGTCCTGCACCGATTAAATGTGTTAAACTGCTTATTGGGTCACGAGCATGGTTCATATATTTGCTCATAAGAAATTCCTCCGTTCTACTTAATGTAGTTTCAATAACTATATTATACGCTACTTTCTTTCAAAAAACAATATATCTATTGCAGATTTCAAAAAAATATATTATGATGTAAATATAACAAAAAAAATGCAAGGACGTGAATAGCTTGGAAAATAACGAATTAAGAAATCTGCTTTCGTCATCACTCAGTTACAGTGGTGTCAAACCGTCCGATATACCTGAATTGGATTTATATGTTGACCAAATACTCACAATTTTCGAACAAAAATTGTCAGATACCCGACGCAAAGATAATGATAAGCTGGTTACCAAATCTATGATTAACAATTACAGTAAAGAAAAACTTATTACTCCGGTAAGGGGTAAAAAGTATTCAAAAGACCAGATACTTGAAATTATGACCATCTTCCAGTTAAAAAATTCTCTTTCCATAGAAGATATTAAGCTTGTTATGGACGTAATTCATACCGATGCTCAAATTACGGGTGAAGTACTTAGTAATAAATTAACACTTGCGGAAAGCAGTTTTACAACTGCCATTGCACAGGATAACTTTGAGCATATTATACCAAATTCCGAAGGCACATTCTCTGCTGATGAATTATTGGGTATTTTGTTAACATTAAGCAAGCTTTGTTTTTTTTATAAAAAAGCTTGTGAGAATATTATTGACAAATACTTTTCACAAACACAAAATCCTTAGGAAAAGTCGGTGAGTTCATGAACACTAATTTTACAGCATTACTGCAAAGTCATAATATTAAAGGCAGCATCTTTGATATGGACGGTACTATTTTAGATTCTTCCGCTGCATGGAAAGATTTAAGCCGAAATATGCTTAAATCTATGGGTATTATGCCTAAAGATGATTTAGAATACAATTTAAAATCCATGTCCTCGGGTAAAATCCCACAATATCTTTGTGAAACCTATGGACTTGCATGTAGTCCGTCAGAAGTTCGTGCAATTGCCATGCGGGTGGTTGAGGACAAATATCGTTTTGATTTGCTGCTCAAACCACACGTTCGTGAATTTTTAACTGCACTTAGAAGCAATGAGATTACTTCCTGTATTGCAACTGCAAATCAGCGTTCTCTTGCATTTGCCGCAATGAACCGTGAAGCTGTAATTGATAGCTTTAAATTCATTATAACGGGTGAAGATGTCGGAAATGCAGGTAAAGATGACCCTGTAATTTTTCTTCAAGCTGCAAAGCTTCTTGGTGTTGTACCCAACGAATGTATTGTATTTGAAGATACATGGCGATGTATTATAACTGCAAAAGAAGCAGGGTTTGTGGTGATTGGCGTAGAGGACCCTGCTGCCATTGCTTATAAGCAGGATATTATCAATGCTTCTGATTATTATATCACTTCTTTTTTAGAATTGCTGTAATTATCAGTCTGCAAATTCAAAAAACTAAATAAAACAAAATCATCAGACATTTTTTTGGTAAGCCGCCAATAATACTTGTTGTCTGTTAATTTCCGGTGGCAAGTCTTTAATTTTTTCACTTGATACAAAAAGGCGGAATTAGATATGTTAATTCAAATAAATCAAATTAAATCAGGCATATGCCCGGAATATCGTCTTATCTCAGACGGACGTTTTCTTTCGGCAAAACAATTCATTACCCATGGTAATGGCAGAAGATTAACTGTAAGCCAATATAACGACCCTATTTATACCTTAGATTACGCCTGGAGTAAACGTATTTACAGTAATATTGCAAGCATTTGGGGAGGCAAGCGTTGTTGTGTTAAGGTGCTCAACCGTCATTACGAAGAAATTGGGCTCATAAGCAAGCAAAATCAAGGCGGTTTGTTTGGCTTTGCACAATATGATTTCCGCTTTGGTGAGAGAAATTATCAAACTTATGCTATTGAACGTGGTAAAATGGGTCTGTCAATGGTATTGTACTGCAATAACAATGCTGTTGCTATGGTCTGTAAACCTGTTGTAGTAACCGATATGTTTGACCAATATGTTGCAACTGCCGCCAATGAAACTGATTTAATGGCAGCCGCACTTTTTGCACTCTATTATGATATGCTTTACCATACCAATATGAGTAAATATGTCATAAATGCCAAAGCTTCAACTATTACCTATTCCGGCAAACATATCATGGCATATTTTGACGAAGGCTTATGGGCAAAAATGCAAAGTGAACTGAAATCAACCGGACTGTCCGACCTTTTCTAGGCGAGAGCTGTCAGCCATCGGGGCGGCACAACAACGAGGCAACCTCCCACGGGAGGTTGCCTCGTTGTAGGCGGCGAAGCCGCCTGCGGCATTTCATGCCGCATTGTGCCGCCCCGAGCTGTAGCCTCACACAAAGAGCGAAAGAGGTGACTGCAATTGCAGTCACCTCTTTCGCTCTTTTCATGTTAATTAAATCAGTTATGTGATGGAACTATCGCAGATGGCTCCTCAATTATAGGCTATTAGTTCGTAGTTACAATTGTTACAGTTTTATTCTCTGTAACCGCTACATTGCTGTTGTCACCATCAACGATTACAATTGATTTATCTTTTTCCGTTTCAGGTTGGTTTGTATATTTCTTGGCAAGCTCAGGCACTTTACTGTATGGCACATATAGTGGAATAGTAGCTTTTTTGTCGCCTTTCAGTTTAAAACAGACCGCAAAGCCTTGATGGTCCTCGCTGTCAATTTGATTGTAAGCATTGTCATACAGTGTTTGTATATCTTCTTTATCTACAATACGCCATTCACCGTTATATTTATCTTTTTGTGCATCACTTTTGCTAAATATTTCATCTTCTCCGTAAGAATACCCATCTTTTTCGGAAAACGCAATACCGGAAGCACTATTCATAATTTGATACCCATATTCAGATTGAGGGCATACTGCTGCCGCTTCAAATTCATATTTAGGTTCTGTCATAACTTCTTCCATACCCAGTCGGTTCATTTCACTCAAAGTATTGTTATGTTTTTCTGTAATAAGCATATTTCTATCGGCAGATACAATGATTGGTTTTTCTCCATTGTAATTTTCCAAAACCAACTCTACATAGCCCATTTGTTTTGCAGTAGGTTTGGCAATATCAATTGCAGTTTCTGCCGACACATCTTTACGCATTGCAACCAGCAATTTTTCATAATCATTCTTGCTAAACTTAAAGCTCTTTTCTGACGAACCCAAACGATCCCGTACAATGATTTCAGAAAGATTTTCTGATTTCATAAGGTATGCCGGACAAGTTTCTTCTTTAAAATCCTGCATATTTTCCAGTTGTAACAGATAATCTCCTGTAGCTTTGCTTGGACAGTTATAGCTTCTGCTAATTGTTTTGCCGTTTTTTAATGTATATGTGATTATCGGATTATATTGCAAGCTGTTATCCCAAGGCACTTTTTTTGCAAAAATGCTGCTTTTTTCATCTATAATAGCTTTATGGAAACTGCGAACAATTTCAATACTTGCTTCATCTGTAAGAGTAGTATCAAGCAGTTCATAGTTCATATCTTCTCTTCTTTGGTAATCATTTTTACCAAGATTATAATCTTCACCACGAATAAAGGTTTTCCCTTGATATCTGCCGTTGTAATTTATAGTAACCGCTTGCAGCTCTGAAGTTTGTGGTATTCTGTTTTGATATCCAAAAAATCCCGTCATAATCGCAAGCCCCAGCAGTAAGGTAATACCTACCGATATCCCCATATGTTTAAAAGCTTTCGGGAAGCTTTTAAAGCCTCTGGCGGTTACAGCTTCAAAGGTAACAAATGCAAGTCCGCCGCCTATAATAACTCCGAGGAGATAAAGCGGTTTGCTGTCAAACATACCCCATAATGCAAGCCCAAACAATGACCCAACCACATAAACAACGATGTATTGTATAACCTTGTTCAGCAGTGATGATGCAGTTGTTCTGCCTGCAATTTCACTTTTACGTTTTTTATAAATCATCATTGCCGCAAAGAACAATACAACAGAAATCACAAACCAAACAGCTATTGCCGTAAATGTTGTACCAACACCTCCCCACATTGTATATGAGCTGTTTACTACATCACTGCCCCAATTATCCTCAAAATGCGGTATCATTGTGGTAAACGGCGAGAAATACACCATCTTTTCAAGTGCAAGTACACCCCATGTGTAGTTGTCGTTAAAACCTAATAACATAGTTTCTGCAAGTGCTCTTGTTACAAGTAAAATTACAGGCATAACGCCGCAAGCCGCAAGTGAAAGCACTGCGGTATCAAACCCTGTGCCGCAAATTACCGCTACAAAGCTTGTAATTGTAAAAATTGAGGTTGTCATTACAATCCAGCATAGCATTTCAGCAAGCATTTTCATTGGTGCAAACCCACCAATTCCCATTGAGTCAACATATATACCTGAATTACAGGCACCAATTGCTATAATCATTAAAAAGCTGATTATAATAGGTATATTTATAATTGTCACACCTGCGAGGTAATTTGCCGAAAACAATTTACCTCTTGAAACAGGCAGTCCATGAAATACATCAGTAGCTGATCTGTTATGCATATATGAAAATATATTTACACCTACAACGATTGGTACAATTGATGCAAGCATTATTAATGCTACTGCTGATATTCCTGTATAGGCACTGCCATATCCCATGAAATAATATCTGTAGCCTTCGGCGAGCAATTGTTGGTCGATTGATAAAACTTGCAGCAGGTACATCAGCGGTACCATAGCAATCATGCAAACGGTGTAAAAAATCCCCAGCGACGAAGTGCGTCGTATTGTACTTTTATAGGAATTTATAAACTTTTTATCAAAAAATGATGTTGCTGTAGTCATATCCAACCGCCTCCATTTCATGTATAAATATTTCTTCAAGTGTAAGTCCAACCGCTTCAACAAACAATGGATTAAGCTTTTTAATCTCAGCTATAATGTCCTCTTTGTTGCCTCTTGCAATAAGATTTACCATGCTGCCTTTAGTTTCAAATTCAAGCAGTTCTATGCCTGAAAATGCTTCCTTTGTGATTGCCGGTTTAAATGCTGCTTGCAGCTTGCAAAATCCTAATTTAAGGTCATCTATTTCACGTTGGAATAAAATTTTACCACCATGCAGCACCCCTACTTGGTCACATAAATCTTCAAGTTCACGCAAATTATGCGAAGAAATTATAACTGTTGTGCCTTTTGTAGCAACATCATCTGCAAGTATTCTGCGAAGAAGATTTCTTATTACAGGGTCAAGTCCATCAAAAGCTTCATCAAGCATTAATATTTCGGGGCAGGTTGAGAGTGCAAGCACCAAAGCTGCTTGACGCTGCATACCTTTTGAAAAACCCGCAATTCTTTTATTTGATGAAATAGGAAATATACCCGACAATTTTTTATACACTTCATCAGACCAATTAATATAAACACCTTTATAAAATTCTGCCATTTTATCCATTGTTGCACCCTGAAAAAAGAACAACTCATCAGCTAAGAAGAATATTTTATCTTTTAAAGCTTCATTTTCAAATATTTCTACACCATCAATTTGGATACTACCCTCATCAGGTTGATAAATCCCTGCAATCAATCTAAGCAGTGTTGATTTTCCTGCACCGTTTGAGCCTACCAAGCCATAAATGGAACCTTTTTCAATTTCGGTTGTAAGACTTTGCAATGCAACAGTATCCTCAAATCTTTTAGTCAGTGCGGTTGCCTTAATCATTGTTTTGTTCCTCCTTGTAGGTGTCCTCTAGTAATTCTTCGGTATCTTTTTTTGTTATGCCACAAGATTTACCATTACACATTGCAGTTTTCAGCTGTGTAATTGCCAACATTTTAATCGGATTTTCTTTACCTGTACAGTCCGCTATAACGCTTCCCTTACCTGCAATTGTTACTGTTATTCCCTCACGTTCCAGTTCGGCATATGCCTTTTGCACTGTATTGGGGTTTACACCCAATTCTTTTGCCAAGCTTCTTACAGATGGCAATTGTTCTCCGGTAGGTAATGCTCCAAGCATAACAAGCTCTATAATTTTATTTTTCATCTGTTCATAAATAGGTATTCTACTTTGCAAATCCAGCGAAAACATTCGCTCACTCCTTTCGCAATATCACTGTACTATCTGTATTAATTCTGTTAGTACAGTTGTATAGTAGCATACTTGTTTACCTTTGGCAAGTACTTTTTTACATTTTATTTTACAAAGATATGCTTTTTAGATGACAATACGGTTACCAAGTGGCTATTTTGTTGCCTTGCCCCTAAAATTATAGTATAATACAACATACAGTCTACCTTTCTCTGCCCCGCCGCCGTCCGGCACTTGCAATGGAAAAAATTCCATTGCAAGCCGTCGGCTTCGCCGCACGGTAAAATGCCCGACGGCATTTTACCGCCGGACGGCGGCGTGGGCAGAGGCACAGCTTTTTATTAAGGATTTAAATCGGAGA
>JAVVRS010000072.1:0-6785 GCA_036654595.1 Oscillospiraceae bacterium
TGTCATGGAAACAATACAACCACGTTTTTGCCATGAATTTACTATTCTGATTTTATGCTCAGGGGAAACCCTTGCATAAACCGAGATTGAAGCAAGCTTTTCACTAAGCTCATCATCACTCATTGCATCAAGCTCGATACCGTCCAATGCTGTATCTCCGACTTCCATTATACCTATTTTTTTTGCTATAGATGATGCTGTTATTTTGTGGTCGCCCGTTATCATTATAGTTTTAATACCACAACGTTTTGCATCTGCTACTGCCTGTGCCGATTCTTCTCTCGGTGGGTCAACCATTGAAATAAGCCCTATAAAGGTGAAATTTTGCTCATCTCTAAGGGTCAATTCTATTGGCTTTTCAAGCTCTCTGTAGGCAAAAGAAAGCACTCGCAAACCGCTTAATGAAAGCTGTTCATTTATTTTCTTTATCTTTATAATATCATCATCTGTTATTGCACGAACACCATTTTCGGTTAAAATCCTTTTTGTAAGAGGCAAAAGCATATCCAATGCACCTTTTGTCAGCATTATCGGTCGGTCATCAATATTGTGCAGTGTGCTCATAAGCTTTCTATCGGAATCAAATGCCAATTCCGAAATTCTTGGATATCTACTGCGGTATTCACCTTCTTCAATTCCGAGCTCATGTCCGAGATTTACCAATGCAACCTCTGTTGGGTCACCTATGGATTTACCGTCAACAGATGTTGAGTCGTTAGCCAGTACAGCCGCTGTTATCAGCATATAATCCGACCGCTTGCGTATATCAAGTTCATCTCCGTCAATCAGTCTTTCTGCTGTATAGACCTGCTGTGCGGTCATTTTATTCTGTGTGAGCGTACCTGTTTTATCAGAACATATTACCGACACCGCACCAAGGCTTTCAACTGCCTTTAAATCTTTTATTATAGCATTTTCTTTTGCCATTTTCTGTGTACCTATTGCAAGCACAATAGTCACTATTGAGCTCAATGCTTCAGGTATAGCCGCAACAGCTAACGCAACCGCAAACATAAGTGAATCCAGTATTGGCATTTGACGGTAAATATTAAGCCCGAAAACAAGTACACATATACCCATTACTACCATTGCCAGACGTTTACTGAAATCGTCCAAGCTTACTTGCAACGGCGTTTTTTTCTGTTGAGTTTGGTTCATCAACGCTGCAATCTTACCAATTTCGGTGTTCATACCTGTTGCGGTAACAAGCATAACTGCTCTGCCATAGGTAACAAGTGAACCTGAATAAACCATATTTTTTCTGTCACCAAGCGGTATATTTTCTTCATCTATTATATCACTGTGTTTGGTTACTGCTTCTGATTCGCCTGTAAGGGAGCTTTCATTGACCTGCAATGAATAGTTGGATATTATTCTGCCGTCGGCAACTACCAAATCACCCGCTTCAAGCACAACAATATCTCCGGGCACTACACCTGCCGAAGCAATTTCACTTTTTTCACCGCCTCGTATTACCTTTGCGTTTGGTGAGGATAACGCTTTAAGACTGTCAAGAGATTTTTCTGCTTTAAAATGCTGCACAGTGCCCAACATAGCATTTAAAATAATAACCGCCAGAATAACAATGGTACTTTCTACATTACCCGAAAGCATTGAAATTACCGCTGCGGCAATCAAAATAACAACAAGTAAATCTTTGAATTGTTCTAAAAATACTATCGGGATAGATTTTCTTTTGCCTTCTGTAAGTTTGTTTTCGCCGTACTCGGCGGTATTTTTAGCTGCTTGTTCTGCGGATAAGCCCTCGGTGGTTACATTAAATCTTTGTAATGCGTCTGTACTGCTGAGTGCTGAATATGGTTTCATTCTATTCTCCTTCTTATATCATACCAAAAGAAAAAGACCTTTATCATAGCAAAATTGCTATAATAAAAGTCTTGTTACCAAAATGGTACACACTGCCAGATTATCATTATAATAATCGTGATGTTGGCAATATGTTTTTAACTACTCCCTTTTAATATGTGGTTTAGGATTAGTATACTATCAAAGATTGTATTCTGTCAATCAAACCAAATATTAAATTATTATGAACAACAAATGCTGCCTCTTTTTACAAACATCAATACCCTGCTTTGCATAGGATAAGAGTAATCTTAATTTATGCAGTTCAAGGAGGATTTATGCAATTGTTTTCTATTTTTTTACTCGCTGCCGCCGCTACAGGTGACAGCTTACTTATCGGATTTAATTTCGGCATTAAAAAAGTGAAGATAACTTTCAGTGCAAACCTTGCAATATCAGCTATCTGCCTTGTAGGAACATACCTTGCCATGCTATGCGGTAAAAGCTTGGAGCTGCTTATCTCCCCTGTTTATCTCACCTTTCTCGGCGGCATACTGCTGACCGCTTTAGGGGTAGGTATGCTTTCTTCCGCTCTGAAAAATTCTTCGCAGGATTATTGCAAAAAAATGTCGGCACACCCTGATGACCTTGATAAAAATAATTCCAACACTATAGAGGTCGGTGAAGCTATACGCTTGGGGCTTATACTGAGCATTAACAATGTCGGTTTGGGGCTTGGTGCAAGTATGCTCAAAATGAACCCTATACTCACCTGTATCTCATGTGGTGTAATGAACTCTGTATTTCTTTTAAGCGGAAGTGTTTTGGGAAACAAGATAAAAAGCTATAAGCTTTCACAGGTGCTTGAAAAGATATCTGCCTGTATTGTTATATTGCTCGGACTATTTTCACTGATAATGTAATGCCGCATTTTTACCCAATAAAAGACATTGTTTTCTCCCTCATATCGACAACAAGTTAGCCTATCAGAATTTTATAATGGATATATTGATTTGCATGAAAGGAGGGCTATTTTTATGCAGTCTGCATATCCTGTGTATGTTGATGTGCTTTTTCTTGTGAATTTTATTATAGATTTTCTTCTGCTTTCACTTGCCTGCAAATTCAGCGGAAGAAAACACAGGACGTTACGTTTAATACTTGCGGCAGCGGTAGGCGGTATTGGAAGCATGATAATATTTTTACCTCCTATGCACTCCGTATTACAAATTATTATAAACGTCATACTTTCAGCTATTATGGTTTTAACCGCAAATCCTGTTGTACAAACATCACAATTTCTTAAAGAATGGTTTATCTTTCTGTTAATCAGTTTTACTGCCGGTGGACTGATGTACGGTATATTTACTGTTTTTAATCCTCAGCAAATGACCATCTATAACGGGGTGGTTTATTTTGATATTTCTGCATTTATTCTGCTCTTTAACATTGCTGTAATCTATCTTGTAATCTGTCTTTTTGACAAACTGTTAAAAGGAAACTGTGTGCCCGGTACACATTACACAGTTGAATTATCTCTTTTGGGCAAAGAGATATCCTTAACCGGTATGGTCGATACGGGAAACCGTTTAAAGGATTTATTTTCTGATTCACCAGTTATGATTTGCAGCTTTGATTCCGTTAAAAATATTCTGCCTGTTGAGGTATCTGCTTTGCTGCTCAGCAACGATTTAATCACGACAATTGATTTTGACATTCTGCCGCCCGAAGCAGCACAACGCTTTAGAGTAATCCCTTACAACGGTGTAAACTCAGGTGGTATTCTTCCTGCTTTTAAGGTGGATTATGTAAAGCTTACATCAGGCAGTCAAAGTTTTATTGTTGAAGATGCTTTGGCGGCAATTTGTACTCACTCTATCGGCGGAGGTTATGATGTTCTGCTTAATCCAAAAATGATTCCAATAAATATTAAAGGAACGGTGAATGTTTTATGAAAATAACAAATGTAATATCCTATCGTTTTGCAAAATTTTGTTTCTTATTAAAAATCCTCCGCACACACAAGCTATACTACATAAACGGCCCCGAAACACTTCCGCCTCCACTTTCAAAGCAAGATGAAGCTATTGTTTTTGCACAGCTTGAAAACCACGAAGAAAATGCAAAGCAAATCCTTGTCACACATAATCTGCGTCTTGTAGTTTACATAGCCAAAAAATTTGAATCTACAGGTATTAATGTTGAAGATTTAATCTCAATCGGTACAATAGGTCTTATCAAAGCTGTAAATACATTTTGTCCCAGCCGCAATATTAAGCTTGCTACATATGCCTCAAGATGTATTGAAAATGAAATTTTAATGTTTCTGCGTAAACATCAAAATAAACGCCATGAAATCTCTATAGATGAACCATTAAACATTGATTGGGACGGCAATGAACTTTTATTATCGGATATTCTAGGTACCGAAAGTGATGCTATCAACCATGATATTGAACGAGCTGTAGAATGTAGCATTTTACTGGAAGCAGTAGGTCGGCTTGGTGAACGTGAACAACAAATAATGGAACTTAGGTTTGGGCTTAATGGTAAAAAGGAACACACTCAAAAAGAAGTTGCCGACCTTATCGGTATCTCTCAATCTTACATATCTAGGCTTGAAAAACGTATAATTAAACAACTTAAAAAGGATTTGGAAAATATGTAGACGGTTCAGTCTGTCACTACCGTCACTAATGAGCAAAAAAGGGTGCTGACAAGTTTTACACCTGTTAGCACCCTAAAATTATTGTATTGCATTTTATTTGAATTTCCTAAGTATCTTAGGGCGTATAATTTCAACATAAAGCCCAATTACCTGTGTCAACGCATAATCGTATATGATAAACATAATATTAGCCAGTCCCAACAACAGAAGTGGTGCATATTTACCCACACCGTTCATCTCAGCCATAACATCATCTATTCCCAAAGCAAATATTACAAACAAATACCCTGCAATTACTGCCACATTGAACACACCAAACTTGGCAAGATATTCAAGAATACGAAACTTAATCTTTTCAAGTTTACCTTTAAGGATTGGATAATACCCAAAAATTGCAATAAACATTACTGCCGCCTCTTTATCCGGTACAATAAATACCGATAATATTGAAACTGCAACATAAACCATTACCGCTGTAGGATATCCGTTTTCTATTACTACAGATATAAGCACTATTCCCGCAGCTGCCGGCAACGCATAAGTAGCAAAAGGTATAAGTCCCGTCAAGAACATAAGTACCAGACAAAGGGACGCTGACATACCACCTAAAGCTACTCTGGTGCTGTTTTTAGACATTGCTACGCCTCCAATTAAGTAATTTTAACAGCAGCTTATTAAATCGCCGCCAAAACATTCACAGCAACAATCTGCACATACAAGTCCGCTACATAAATCACACCCACTGCAACCGCCTGCACTTGCAGGACGATAGTTTCCCTGACCGTAGGTTGAGGCATTGTTTCTTTGAAACATCATTTTATTTACAGCTTCTCGATATTCCGGATTATTAGGTTCCATTGAAGCTGCACGGCTGAAAGAATTAAACGCTTCTTCCAACCAACCACGATTGTAATGTATACTTCCCATTAAAAAGAACCATTCGGCATTTCTTGAACCTTGCGGAACACCTTTAAGCAGTTCTTCAGCCTCTGAAATACGTTTTTGTAAAATCAATCTGCGAACATCACTGAATTGTGATGAACCGCTATAGCTACTACCCGAATAACCACCGCCATATGAATTTTGCTCACCTTTATTTTTACGCATTTTTTGAACGGTATCATATGCTTCATTAATTTCTTTCATCTTTTCTTGTGCCAAATCCGAAAGAGGATTATCTACATAATGGTCCGGGTGATATTTTCTGGCAAGATTACGATATGCTGTTTTTACTTCGTCATCAGTTGCACTCGGTAAAACCCCAAGCACCTTATATGGATCATTCATCGTTTTCTTCCTCTCGTTGATTAGTCTTATCAGATACAAATACTTTGTCTACGCTATCTTTTAAGCCTAAATATATTATATTATCCAAAATAGTTTTGTAACGGTTAATATTAAGCAATTCATAAGTTTTACCAATCTCTGCTATTGTTAAATATAGTGCAGGCTTTGCTTCTTGTTTAATTTTTTTTATCTGTTCACAATCTATCTCTGTCAATCCATATTTCATAATAAATGGATTGTAATTTTCTTTTTTAATATCATCTTCAATATCGTCAAGTGCATCTATTAAATATACCCATCTGCCCAGCAAATAACCAAATCGTGTCAATACCCTTTTTTGTACTGCATCATCACTTAGCAAACCTGCTATAAGCTGCATTGCTTTTGCTGTAGGTTCAGCAGCTTCATCTACACTTGCACAATGTGCTTTTTCAAGTTTATACTGTTGTGCTGTCATCTCTGCTATAGCATTTTCAATCACAGGCAATTGTTCTCGGGATTTTTTATATGATGGTTTAATAAATGGATATGCACCATATGAAAGCAGTTTATTTTTTATCCCCAAATCTTGAAAATTATCTTTAAGTTTATAATAAATCATCAACATTGCCACTGCTGATGTAAACTCCATATCCTCTGTATTTACACAGACATTTTTCTTTTTTAAAGGATTTGATACACATCTCTGTTTTTCAAAAACTGCTTCTTTATCATTTATTGCCATTCCAAGCATAGACAAAAATGCAAAATCATAACTTAAAGTCATTCTGGCAAAAGGTCCGTATACTTTACCCAATTGCTTACATAAACCACAATAAATGCCTTTATAGACTTCAAATTCTTTTAGCTTCATCTCCGGTTTATATGGACGAATATAACCTAGCAATAAACCTTCTCCTTTGTTTTTGAATATAAAGCTTAATAAGCTAAACGCACATAATTTATTTTACATTATCTACTATACTAATTGTTTAACAAAATGTAAACTTACTTAATCAATTAATCTTATTGCTTTTACTGAATT
>JAVVRS010000073.1:0-3199 GCA_036654595.1 Oscillospiraceae bacterium
AGATGCTCTCCCAGCTGAGCTATGCTCCCACGTTTGCATCACCGTTCCCAGCGACGAGATTTATTATACTATAGCTTTTAACTTTTGTCAACACTTTTTTATTAAAAATTATTTTCCTAAATTTAGCAGCTCTTGTTCTGAAAAAATATACTTTTTATTACAAAAATGACAGGTAACTTCACTGCCTTTTTCTTCTTGTGCCATACTATCCAATTCTTCACGTCCCAAGCTTATTAAAGCTTTCTCTACTCGCTTTTTGGTGCAGGTACAACGATACTCTACATAATATTCATCTAAAAGATTTGGATTAAAGCCTTCCAATGCTTTAAATGCAATTTCTTGTGGTGTCATACCATCTGCAATCATTGCAGACACTGCCGGAAGTTTTGCAAGGTTTACTTCAAGCTGTGCTACAATATCATCATCAACACCCGGCATTAGCTGAACAAGATACCCACCTGCTGCTTTTACTGTCAAATCAGGGTTTACAAGTACACCTAAACCACAAGCTGTAGGTGTCTGTTCACTTACTGCATAATAATGAGTAATATCTTCACCAATTTCACCGCTTACTATAGGGGTTTGTCCAACATATGGTTCTTTAAGTCCCATATCTCTGATTACATACAGCAAACCATGCTTACCTACTGCTCCCGAAACATCAAGCTTACCTTGTTCATTGAGCGGCAATTCAACAATAGGGTTTGTTACATATCCACGAACATTCCCAACGCCATCAGATACAGCAATTGCACTGCCCATTGGGCCATCTCCCACTATACGCAACGTAATGCTGTCATTTTTGTTTTTTAGCATTGTCCCCATCATTGAGCAGGCTGTTAAAAGTCTGCCCTGTGCTGCCGTTACAACCGCTGATGTGACGTGCAATTGTTCTGCTTTTGCGGCAATATCCGTACTGTCAATTGCACAACACAATATGCCGCCGTCTGCCGAAATTGTTCTTACAACTTTTCCCATATTTTTCCCTCTATCTCTTGCGTGTTACATATATTAATCTTTGGCTGTCCTTCTGCGGTTGGTTAAATGTATCATCTGCATACACTGCAAGCTTTTGCAATCCATTTTTTTCAATTAGCTTATCCATCTGTATATTGGTATATGCACGTTCATCAAAAGTTTCACTCTCACGATAATATGCTTCACCGTCTTGCTTAAAAATATCAAGTGAAATTGTTACAACACAATCTTCATCATTATATGTATTTTGCCATACGCAATATACATCGTCCATATCATACACAAAGGTGTTGTTTCCCAACACTTCTTTATGTTTATAAACGCTGTTTACATCAAAGATAAACAATGCTTCGGGGTTACTGAACAAGCTTACCTTTGCAAAAATACGGTCAAGCTCATCTAAATCAGTTACATGACTAAGACTATCCAATGCACAAACCGTTACATCTACTGTACCATATAAATCAAGTTCGTCCATTTGTTGATTTAAATAAAGCACACTGTTTTTTAAAAATTCATTTTTTTGCATTGCAAGCGAAAGCATTTCACAAGAACCATCAACGCCGATTACATCAAACCCACGTTTTGCAAACTCGACGGACAAACTCCCCGTACCGCAAGCAAGGTCAAGCAAAATGCCACTTCTACCATTATATTTTTTCATCAATTCACAAAAATATTCCGCCCGTTTCGGATAAGAAATTTCTGTTGTAAGTCTATCATAAACCTCTGCAAATGCAGAATATGCCATAAAAGTTACTCCGTTTCGTCAGACTTGTTTTTTAAGCGGTCAAACACTATTCTATATCCGTCCGAACCATAATTTAACGAACGATTTACTCGGCTTATTGTTGCGGTGCTTGCACCTGTTTCACTTACAATATCACTGTAAACCTTGTGTTCATCAAGCATTTTTGCCACCTGTAATCGCTGTGACAATGCTTTTAATTCGGGTACTGTGCATAAATCTTCAAAGAATTTATAACATTCTTCTTCATTTTTCAGCATCATAACCGACTTAAATAAAAAGTCCAAATTTAATTCTTTTAATTTTGAGTTCATAGTTTTATTACCTCCCACACTTAGTGTAGCTCTATTTTACCATTTTACAGTGTGAAAGTAAACAAGGATTTTTAAATAAGCTTTGCTGCTCCGTGCCCCGCAGCCTGAACCTCAGCACAGCCGAGGTTCAGGGGTTGCCGCAAAGCGGCAACCTAGGTAGGTTTGCCCCCCCCACGGGGGGGCAAACCTACCGCTGCGGGGCACGGGCAGACAGTGCTCTCAAGTTAACATGTTTATTCGGGCAAGTTTGCTTCCGACTTATCTTCAGCTACCGCTTCGTCGCTATCTTCCTGCTCGTCATCTTCTTCTGATTGTTCCGCTGCTGCTATTTCTTCAATTATCTCTCTTACAATATCCACACCATCACCTGTCTGTGATGAAAATGGTATCATTTCCAAATCCTCACCGCAAGGTAACTCATGTTTAAATGCCGCCAGACGTTCTGCTTGTTGTTTCTTACTCAATTTATCTTTTTTAGTAAGAATAATTACAAATGGAAATTCATGGTCAATCAAAAAATTAACCATAATAATATCATCATTAGATGGTGGATGACGCATATCTATTAATTGAAACACTAACTGAATATTTCTTTCAGTGCTGAAATAATGTTCCATCAATTCTGCCCAGCGTTGCTTTTCACTCTTTGCAACCTTAGCATATCCATATCCCGGTAAATCCACAAATCGCACATTCTCCAAACTGAAAAAATTTATGGTAACGGTTTTTCCCGGCATAGAGCTTACTCTTGCAAGCTGTTTACGATTAAAAGTTTTATTAATCAATGTTGATTTTCCTACATTTGAACGTCCCGAAAAAGCTATCTCAATCTTATCTGATTTAGGTAGCTGTGCCGACACCCCAAACGAGGTTTCAAATTTTACGTTATTAAAGTTCATTCTGAGTCCTTTCTTTATAAAGGCAAATAGTTAGCTTCTGCCATGCTTTGTAAGGAAGATGGCTGATATTGGGAATATATCAAATTCAGTAAGGCTTAGGGTCTGCGATTGGGCGGCACAATGCGGCTTCCGCCGCAGACGGCTTCGCCGTCACAAGGGCAACCGTAGGTTGCCCTTGATTGTGCCGCCCAAAGTAAGCCCACCATACAAACACAAACCGCAAATTGGTCTGCTCTAACCGTGCTGGTCATAATTTTATA
>JAVVRS010000073.1:3209-6681 GCA_036654595.1 Oscillospiraceae bacterium
GTCATTAGCTTAATTATTGCAACAATACCGCTTCCTGTTGTGTTTTAGATGCAGTAATAGCAAGTGTTTCCGCTACTTTAGGCTGTGAAGCATGAATTTGCTCTGTAAGCAATGCGTTATCCAGTACGGTGCTTATTTCTTCTGCCGGAATAAAAGTTATTGCGTCCTTTACCACCTGTGGAAATTCATGTATATCAGCCATATTAGCTTTTGGAATAATAACCTTTTTAATACCTCTGCGATATGCTGCCATTGATTTTTCTTTTAGTCCGCCAATTGCAAGTACTCTGCCTCTGAGTGTAATTTCACCTGTCATTGCAACCTGACTGCTGACAGGAATACCACCCAATGCCGATACCAATGCTGTAGTAATTGCTACCCCTGCTGATGGGCCGTCTTTAGGTACTGCACCTTCGGGGAAATGAATATGAATATCTTTGGTTTTATAAAAATCTTTTTCAATTCCATATTTTTCGGTATGACTTCTTACACAAGTCATAGCTGCATGAGCCGACTCTTTCATAACATCACCAAGTGAACCGGTAAGCTCTATTTTGCCGCTGCCTTCAAGTATTGCAACCTCTACCTGCAATATTTCTCCGCCTACTGTAGTCCAAGCCAAGCCATTTACAACACCGATTGCATCTTTGTTTTCCAATTCATCTGGTTTAAATTTATCAGGTCCCAATAAACTTTCAACCATTGCTTTATCCACTTTACATGAATTAAATTCACCTGCAACAATTTTCTTTGCAGCTTTGCGGCAAACCGACGCAATTTCTCTTTCAAGATTACGCACCCCTGCTTCTCTGGTATAACCATCAATCAAGGCATAAATAGCATCATTTGTAAATTTAATGGTTTTACTTGTAAGCCCATGACGTTTAACCTGTTTAGGCACAAGATGCTCTTTAGCTATGTGGAATTTTTCTTCCTGTGTATAGCTTGAAAGCTCAATAATTTCCATACGGTCAAGCAATGGGCCCGGAATTTCCTGCATATTATTAGCAGTTGCAATAAATAATACTTCACTCAAATCAAACGGCAGTTCAATATAATGGTCACGAAAAGCATAGTTTTGTTCTGAATCCAAAACTTCAAGCAATGCTGAGGACGGGTCGCCTCTGAAATCATTGCCCAGCTTATCAATTTCATCTAGCAACATAAGTGGATTTTTACTTCCGGCAAGTTTCATGGCATTGATGATACGCCCCGGCATTGCACCTATATAGGTTTTACGATGTCCTCGTATATCAGATTCATCACGCACGCCGCCAAGTGACATTCGTACATATTTTCTGCCCATAGCTTTTGCCACAGATTTAGCTATTGACGTTTTCCCTACACCCGGAGGGCCTACAAGACAAAGTATCTGTCCTTTTATGTCCGGTGCCAGCTTGCGAACCGCAAGAGTTTCAAGTATTCTTTCTTTCACCTTTTCCATGCCGTAGTGTTCTTTATTAAGCAGTGCCTCTGCTTTTGCCACGTCAAGCTTATCCTTTGTAACGGTGTTCCATGGCAGCTCAAGACAGATATCAAGATAGCCTCTTATTACCGCTGCTTCATGTCCGTTAGCCGGCATTTTTTGCAAACGGTCAACTTCTTTAACAAGCTTTTCACTACATTCTTCATTGAGTTCCAATTTCTTGATTTTTGCTTTATATTTAGCAATATCTTCTTCAAGGCTTTCTTCATCACCAAGCTCATTGTTAATTACTTTTATCTGTTCACGAAGATAATATTCCCGCTGATTTTTATCCATTTGACGTTTAACTTTTTCATAAATCTCACGTTCAAGGCTCATCACACGATTTTCTTTTTCAAGAATACCACACAACATTTCCAAGCGTTTTTTTACGGAATTTTCATTTAATATATCCTGTTTTTCATTAAAATCTATCGGTATATTTTGTGCTATGTATTCTGCTAAAAATACCGGGTCCTCTGCTGTAAGCACATTGCTTATCAGTTCGGGCGGCATCTTTGGTGAATTATAACAATACTCCTCAAACAGCTCTTTTACCGCTCTCATAAGAGCCTCTACCCTTGGTATTTGAGATGGCTTATAGCTTTCGAGCGGATATTCTGTCACCACTGCCTCAATTATATCATCTTGCTCAATTACCTGACAAAGCTTTGCTCTATACAAACCTTCTACAGCGACACGCAAGGTAGTATCGCTTGTTTTGAGCACCTGTTGAACAACTGCCACAACCCCAATTTCATTGAGGTCTTCAATGCCGGGCATTTCTTTTTTCATGTCCTTTTGTGATACCAAAAAAACTCGTCTTTCTTCTTTCATGGATTTTCCAAGTGATGTAAGCGACCGCTTTCTGGCTACATCAAAATGCAGAACCATCTTTGGGAATACAACCAAACCACGCAGAGCAATCATTGGTACCCTTACCTGTATATCTTGTTGTATAATTTCTTCCATGCAAATACCTCCTTTATATATGTCATATCTATATGCTGTTTTATTATAAATTTGCTTTTATTTGTCACACTTATGCTTGCCAAAAAAACGGGAAAAGGAACGCTCTGCCCCAGACTTAAAATCTGCGTCAAGCGTTCCTCATATTGTAGCATATTTACATAACAATGGGCAAGTGTACATTTATCACGATGCTTTGGTTTTATGATAAATATCCCAATCTTGCCGTAGGTATGCCGTTTTTTTTCTCAATCACTACATTATTGGGGTCTTTAAGAGTTTCCTCTGTAATAACAATGCGTGAAATTGTAGGGTCTGACGGAGAGGAAAACATAAGCGGATTTAGCAAGTCTTCCATGATAGCTCTAAGTCCTCTTGCTCCGGTTTTACGTTCAATGGCTTTTTGTGCTACCGCTTCCAATGCTTTATCGGTAAATTCCAATTCAATATCATCAAGTGCAAACAAAATTTTATACTGATTAACAATACTGTTTCTCGGCTGACTGAGTATTCTTACCAATCCATCTATATCAAGCTCTCTGAGTGGTGCAATAACAGGCGTTCTGCCGACAAGCTCTGGTATTAAACCATACTTGACGAGGTCATGGGGTTCTACCTTTTGAATAAGCATATTTTTATCCAATGCTTTTTTATCCATAACATCTGCCCCAAAGCCCATTGCGCCTTTCCCTATACGTCTTTCAATGATTTTTTCAATACCATCAAACGCACCGCCGCAGATAAACAAAATATTTGATGTATCTACCTGTATAAATTCTTGATGAGGGTGTTTTCTGCCGCCTTTTGGCGGAACATTTGCAACAGTACCTTCTAAAATTTTAAGCAATGCCTGTTGCACACCTTCACCGCTTACATCACGAGTGATTGATGTGTTTTCGCTTTTGCGTGCAATTTTATCAATTTCATCAATATAGATTATTCCTCTTTGAGCCTTTTCCACGTCATAATCAGCCGCTTGTATAAGCTTGAGCAATATATTTTCTACATCTTCACCAACATAACCGGCTTCGGTAAGTG
>JAVVRS010000074.1:0-6666 GCA_036654595.1 Oscillospiraceae bacterium
GACCGCCCACAGAGCACCTACAACAGACCGGCAGGACAAACAGGTGACCGCCCACAGAGCACCTACAATCGTCCTTACGGACAAAGCGACCGTCCGCAAGGCGGAGGCTACAATAATGACCGACCACAAGGCGGATACAGCAACAACCGTCCGCAGGGACAGAATGGTTCAAGACCTCCGTTCCGCTCAAACAACGGAAGTGCACCGCAGTATCCTCAAACTACCAAGCTTAACCGCTCAATAACACCTAAAAGACCACCTGACGCATCGGCTAAACCTTTCGGTGCACCTGTTGCAGCTCCTATTGATGAAGTACATGCAGCAGGTAAGAATATCCGTCATGTTGATACTCGTGCAGCTAATGTGGATTTGGATAAATACAATGAACGCTATGAAACTATTGCACCTACAAACATGGCTAAAAAAGATACAGGCGTTAAAAAACAAAAGTTTGGAAGCAAAGCTACAAGAAAACCATTTATGTCAAAGAGAGATAAAGAACTCGATAAAATTAAAAAGCTTGAAATGGAAAGACAACGCCGTCAAAAATTGCAGATTACTCTGCCTGATGAAATTACGGTTGGCGACCTTGCTTTGAAACTTAAAGTAACTTCCGCCGAAGTTATCAAGCGTTTGATGATGCTTGATGTTATGGCAACAATCACAGAAGTAATTGATTTTGAAACTGCTTCTATGGTTGCTGTTGAAATCGGTGCTAAGGTTGAACGTGAAGTTGTTGTAAGTATTGAAGAACGCTTGTTTGATGTTACCGAGGACAGCGATGAAAACCTTGTTTCACGTCCTCCTGTTGTAGTTGTTATGGGACACGTTGACCATGGTAAGACATCAATCCTTGATGCAATCCGTAAAGCTAAGGTTACTTCAACCGAAGCAGGCGGTATTACACAGCATATTGGAGCATATCAAGTAATGGAAGGCGACAGAGCTATTACATTCCTCGATACACCGGGACATGAAGCTTTTACTGCAATGAGAGCCAGAGGTGCTAAAACTACCGATATCGCAATCCTTGTTGTAGCTGCAGATGATGGTATTATGCCTCAGACTGTAGAATCTATTAACCATGCAAAAGCGGCAGGGCTTGCTATTATAGTAGCAATCAATAAAATTGATAAGCCTGCAGCAAATATTGAAAAGGTTAAACAAGAGCTTACAGAATATGAATTGGTTCCGGAAGAATGGGGCGGAGATGTTATCTGTGTTCCGGTTTCTGCAAAAACAGGCGAAGGTATTGACCAATTGCTTGAAATGGTACTGCTGACTGCTGATGTAAAAGAACTTAAAGCAAACCCTGACAGACAAGCAAAAGGTACTGTAATTGAAGCAAGACTTGATAAAGGCAGAGGCCCAATTGCAACTATTCTTATTCAAACAGGTACACTTAACAACGGAGATGCTATCATTGCAGGTACTGCAGTGGGCAGAGTTCGTGTTATGACCAATGACCGAGGCGAAAAAATTGAACACGCAGGTCCGTCAATGCCTGTTGAAATTACAGGACTTGCAGAAGTTCCGGCAGCAGATGATGAATTTAATGCTGTTGAAGATGAACGCCTTGCAAGAGAGCTTGTATCTCAAAGACGTCAAGAAGCTAAAGAAGAACAATTTAACTCTTACAGTAAAGTTACTCTTGAAAATCTGTTCGCACAGATTGAACAAGGTGAAATGAAAGAGCTCCCAATCATTGTTAAGGCTGATGTTCAAGGTTCTGCCGAAGCACTGAAACAATCACTTGAAAAATTAAGCAATGAAGAAGTTCGTGTATCTGTAATCCACAGCGGTGTTGGTACCATCAGTAAATCTGATATCATGCTCGCTAATGCATCAAATGCAATTGTTATTGGTTTTAATGTAAGACCTGATACTATTGTTCAAGAAGAAGCTACTCTTGAAGGCGTTGATATTCGTTTGTATCGTATTATCTATGATGCAATCAATGAAATTGAAACTGCTCTTAAAGGTATGCTTGCACCAAAATATCGTGACGTTGAACAAGGCAAAGCAGAAATAAGACAGGTATATAAAATTACTAATTCAGGTATGGTTGCAGGGGTTTATGTTACAGAAGGTAAAATTACAAGAAACTCTAAAATCAGAGTTGTTCGTGAAGGTATTATTGTTGCCGACGTTGAACTTAATGACCTTAAACGCTTTAAAGACAGTGTTAAAGAAGTTGCCAAAGGTTTTGAATGTGGCATGAGTCTTGTAAAATATGCTGACCTTAAAGAAGGCGACATATTTGAAGCATATATTACAGAAGAATATCGTGACTAAGTGGTTTTGCTTAAAAAAACCGCCGAAAGGCATTTTAGCTGAAGTTTGCTGTGTCACCGTGCCCCGCATGGGAGGATTGCTTTCAGCAATCCTCCCATTGCCGCAACGCGGCAATATGTGTGGGCGGATTAATCCGCCCACACATATGCGGGGCACCGGTGGCAGACAGCAAATTTGCAGAGTTTAAATGCAAGATAAAAAAGCTTACAGGTAATCATAGAATAGATTGCAGACGGTAATACTATATAAAATAAGAGATAAAATTTAATACAGAGGTGAGAAAAATTGGCAAATTATAAAACAGATAGAATGGCAGAAGATGTTAAAAGAGAACTCACCGACATTATAAGAGGCATGAAAGACCCAAGAATTAGCAGTTTAATTACAATTATAAAGATTGAATTGGCAGCAGATTATGGTCATTGCAAGGTGTATGTAAGTTCAATGGAAGGTATGGAAAAAGCAAAAGAAGCAGTAGAAGGTTTAACTAGCGGAGCAGGATTTATCAGACGTGAAATTAATACCAGACTTAAACTGCGTCGTTCACCGCAATTTACCTTTATACCAGATGATACTACAGAGTATAGTGCAAGTATTGCCAAAAAGCTCAATGACCTGCATATTAATGAGTAATTTACCAAACAGAGAGGAATTCCATCATGAGGATTGACATTCAAACTACAGTAAACCTTTTAAAAGAAAAAGATAATATTCTTATTATATGTCACGAATCACCTGACGGTGATACAACGGGTTCAGGTTTCGGACTTGCTCATGCACTTAGATTTTTGGGTAAGACTGTAGGAGTAATATGCTCAGATGAATTTCCCAAAAACTGTAAACAAATTTCTGAAAGTATGGTGTTTAAGCCATTTAAAGAAGAATTTGTGGTTGCAGTTGATATTGCAGATGCAAGTCTTATTGGTACAACACTTGCAGATTACAGAGATAAAGTGGATTTGTGTATTGACCATCATGTTTCAAACAAAAATTTTGCAAAAGCCTTGCTCCTTGATGCAAAAGCCGCAGCAACTGCTGAACTTATGGCTGATGTAATTACCGGACTTGGTGTACCATTAAGTAAGAATATTGCAAACTGTCTTTACACAGGTATTTCAACAGATACCGGTTGTTTCAGATATACCAATACAACGGCACATACTCATTTAACAGCAGCAAAGCTGATAGAAGCAGGTGCTGACCATGCAGAGATAAATCGGACTATGTTTGAAACAAAATCTCGCAGCAGAGTGGAAATTGAAAAACAAGTATATAATAAGCTTGAATATTTCTTTGACCAACGCTGTGCAATGGTATGTATTACAAATGAAATGCTTGAAGCAGTTGGTATAACAAATGAAGAACTTGAAGGGATAACCTCACTGCCAAGACAAATTGAAGGTGTAGAAGTCGGTATTACAATAAGAGAACGCAATGATAATTCAGAATATAAAATCTCGGTTCGTACCAACAGTTATATGAATGCTTCAACGCTATGCAGTAAACTTGGCGGCGGCGGACACGCAAAAGCAGCAGGTTGTACTGTTTTGGGCACACTTGAGGAAGCAAAAAATCAGATTTTAGCAGCAGTGGCAGAACAGATATAATAAAAGTTTACTTGGAGCCTGCAATGCCGCCGCCCACTCAGCCGGCCGAGCCTGCGGCTCGTCCGAGATTGTCGCTTTGCGACAATCTGAGAGTTCCGCCGTGCGGTTTGGAAGGCGGGACTATCAGCTGTGGGGGCGGGTAGCAAGCACACTATACAGAGTAAAAAAAGTAATTGTTTCTTGTAAATTGCTGGCCGTTCATGACTTGGGCGGTCAGTATCTGCGTGTTGACATAAATAATATAATGAGGTATGCTATACTGAGATTTAAATGCAGTTCAAAGCACCATTATTGGCTATACTGTACTGCTAAATTCATATAAATCCGCCGGTGATACCGCTGGGGTCGGAGAATGGAGCACAGCAATGATAATTACGGACGGGATTTTACTGATTGATAAGCCGGGCAGTTATACATCTTTTGATGTTGTAGCAAGAGCAAGAGGAATGTTACATACTAAAAAGATAGGTCATGCAGGCACACTTGACCCTATGGCAACAGGAGTATTACCGCTTTTTATAGGCAGGGCAACTAAATGCTGTGACATTTTACCATGTCAGGATAAACGATATCTGGCGACATTTAAGCTTGGAATTGCAACGGATACACAGGATATAACAGGAAGTGTTACCGCAACCCATGAAGTAACGGTTGGTAAAGCAGATGTACAAAATGCACTGAATAATTTCAGAGGTGCAATACAGCAAATGCCGCCAATGTATTCAGCGGTACAGGTTGATGGTAAGCGATTGTATGACCTGGCAAGACAAGGGATAGAAATAGAACGAAAAAAGCGTGATATTACTATATATAGTATAGACCTTGTAGAAGCTGATGAACAACAGCACAGTTATACTATAGATGTACATTGCTCAAAAGGAACTTATATAAGAACAATATGTCATGATTTGGGTCAATTATTAGGCTGCGGAGCAACCTTGACACAACTGCGTCGTACTATGGCAGCGGGATTTAATTTGGAAGACTGTATTCCTTTAGAGGAAGCAAATAGACTTTCAAAAGTAAATATGTTGTGGGACAAGCTTATTCCGGTGGAAAATGCGTTTAAAAGCTTGCCACAGATTATAATAAACTCAAAACAGACTGCAATGTTTAAAAATGGTGTCAGATTGGACATTAAGCGAGTTGAAATACCAAAACAATTGTCAAATAGATATCGAGTTCTCACTGTAGAAGGTGATTTTCTTGGTATAGCACATATTGATAACGAGCAAGAACTTTTGATTTGCGATAAACTATTTATGATGGAGGAAAATAAAAAGTGATTGTTTTCACATCTTTAGAGAATATAAAAACACCACCTACAGCAATAGCCTTAGGATTATTTGATGGCGTTCATATGGGACATCAAGAAGTTATACAATATGCTGTAGCTGCTAAAAAAGAAGGACTTATTCCGGCTGTGTTTACATTTACAACAGGTGGCACAAGTGATGCCAGACCGGAAAGTAAAAAAGACAGCCAATACATTTTAACAAATGATTTGAAAGAAAAATTCCTTGAAGAAATTGGTATAGAAACAATTTTTCAAATACCATTTTTAGAGTTCAGAGGGTTAACACCGGAACAATTTGTTAAAAATATAGTTATAGATACCTTCAATGCAAAGAAGATTATTTGTGGTTTTAATTTTCATTTTGGAAAAAATGCTTCAGCTTCAGCAGAAGATATGATTAAGATTGCACATAAATATGATGTTGAAGTAATTAAGGTTGACGGAGTAATGTGGGACGGTGACGCAATAAGCTCAACCAGAATAAGAAACAGTTTGTATGAAGGGGATATATCTTCGGTTAATGCTATGTTAAACAAACCTTACGCTATAAGAGGTAAGGTTATGTATGGTAATAGAATTGGACGTACAATTCAGTTTCCTACCATTAATCAATACTTTGGAAAAGACCAGCTTGTACCACGTCATGGTGTCTATGCTTCATTTGTTGAAGTTGATGGTAAAATTCACCCGGGTGTAACTAATATAGGTACAAAACCAACTATTGGTGTTAATGACCCATTGTCTGAAACATATATTTTAGATTTTGACAGGGATTTGTATGGTGAATATATAACATTAAATTTATTGGAGTTCATTCGTCCGGAACAAAAATTTGATGGAATTGACAGTTTAAGGGCACAGATAGCAAAAGACACTGTTACAGCACAGCATATTTATGAAAAATATGCTGCCAATAAGCCTGTATGGCTGAAAGCCAAGCTTTAAAATTTGTATTGTCTTTGTGAATACCTATTTACAAAGGTTAATAGGTATGGTACAATATAAAGGTTAATGACCATATCCTCGGCTTTGGGTGTAAGCCTTGTATTCGGGAATATCACCTACCCTAAGCTGTGAATATTGGTTGTATCTACAGTGCTTTTATAGTGCTGAATATTTTAATGAGGTGATTTAATCATGATGAGAAAAGAAGAAAAAACAGAAGTTATTACCACAAACAGAACCCATGAAACAGACACAGGTTCACCTGAGGTACAGATTGCTATTCTTACCAAAAGAATTAACGATTTAACCGCTCACTGTCAAATTCACGCTAAAGACCATCACAGCAGACGTGGTTTGTTGCAAATGGTAGGTAAAAGACGTAATCTTTTGAACTATTTGATGAAAAAAGATATTGAACGTTACCGTGAAACAATTAAAAGACTTGGTTTGCGTAAGTAAAACATTATTCATAAAAGGCAGAGGTACTTTCGTGCCTTTGCCTTTATATGGTTTATGACAGGT
>JAVVRS010000075.1:0-6606 GCA_036654595.1 Oscillospiraceae bacterium
CTTAATTACAATATAATAGCTATAATTTTGAAGCTGTGGCGGCACAATCAAGGACGTCCGCCTACGGCGGACAGTCCTTGAGGCGGTGGCTGTGCCACCGCCTGCGGCACTTCGT
The DNA here is from genome assembly GCA_036654595.1 of Oscillospiraceae bacterium. Lineage (GTDB taxonomy): Bacteria > Bacillota > Clostridia > Oscillospirales > Ruminococcaceae > RGIG7389. The sequence goes on from JAVVRS010000075.1 coordinate 116, forward strand.
GCCGCATTGTGCCGCCCCGACGGAAGCTTTCTATCATATTACCACCAAGACTTCTTGAACCGTTGCCCGGGGGTATATTTTCTCGTGTAAACCACCCTGCATCACAAATTTCATCAGCTTGTATAGTAATGGTATCTTCACCGTCAAGCTCTGCTGTGTAACCTATCATTATAGTATCCCCAAAAGACCATGGCTGACTGCCATAGTAACATATGTTTTTAACTTTAACACCTGTTTCTTCCATTACCTCTCTTGCCACTGTTTGTTCAAAGCTTTCACCAACCTCAACAAAACCTGCCACCGGTGAAAAGGCATGACTGTAATGTTTACTTTTCACGAGTAAAATTTTGTCCTCATGCAGTACTACCGCAAGTATTGCAGGTGAAAATTTAGGATAAACCGTTCGGTCACACGTTGTACAGATATATGCTTTTTCAGCAGTACTTTTAATCAGCTTATTACCGCATTTACCGCAAAATTTATTTTCTTCTCTAAAGCGATAATATTGCCATGCAGTTATTGCCGCAAATGACAGCCATTGCGGTTCTGCCTCTTTAAAGATACCCACACTTTTCATTTCAAAGCCATTAATACAAGGCATAGCAGTATCTTCAAGCAAGAAGAAATTATTTTCACCCATTGAGAAAAGATATTCGGCTTTTGTATTTGAAGCTTGTGCCAGCTGAAAAAACTTTGGTAAGAGTATTTCATTATTGTTATAACTTAGCAGCATTTGATTATCGTCGAAATACAATCCATAATCATTTAAAGCAGGTTTTTTTATTTTATAACTGTTATCATATTTATATTCGGGGTTATCTTGTAACATATTTTTGCTCGCCTCTCCCTCATCAGTTCTTATATTTTAACACAATCCTGTTAAAGCAACAACAAAAAGGTTTATTTTTATTACACAATATTCATCAAGCCGCAAAGCGTAACAATGACCTATATTACCTTTTTATCAAGTAATATAGCGTTAAATGATTGAAAAGAACCTTATTATAGAGTATACTTAAATTATTGCAATTTAATTGACTTCAGAAAACGTATGAAATTGGAGGCTACCATCATGCTTTGTTTACTTCCGGGGATTGCAGCCTTTGTTCTTTTCTATCTTTATGAAATTTACACCGTTACAGGACGCTTTATTATATTAAAGCCCACCTTTTTTATTGGTTTAGTATTAATTTTTTTCTCCACCTGTGCAGCATCGGCTGCAGCTTTAACTACCGCTTCAATTGTACTGTGGCGAGTGATTATTTTTGGTGTACTTGCTCTGATTTGCTTGGCATTGATGTTTTATTCGCTTTTTTTTGCCGTACCTTTTTCTAAGACTTATATAGAAACTACCGAAAAGCAACCGAAAAAAGCTTGCCGCACCGGAATGTATGCACTGTGTCGTCACCCGGGTGTACTTTGGTTTATGGGTTTCTATCTTTTTCTTTGGCTGAGTATCGGCGGAACTCTGCTTTTTACTCAGTTTATATTTTTTAGCATATTAAATTTAATTTATATTATAATTCAAGATAATTGGAGTTTTATAATCTGTTTTAATGATTATAACGATTATAAAAAAGAGGTACCATTTTTAATTCCAACCGCTAAAAGCCTCCAACATTGCTTGGAAACATTTCATTCATCTAAGGGGGGACGTGTAACATGACTTTTGAGGACAAGCTGAAAGAACAACACTCACAGGAAATTTGGAATGAATACTGTGGGTTTTTGGATTTGGATATCAACGGCTATATGCAAATTCAAAAGCGTCTGATGTTGGAACAGATTGAATTGTGGAGTCAATGTTCATTGGGAAAGAAATTTTTAAATGACAAAACACCCAAAACAATTGAAGAATTTCGTGCAATGGTTCCACTGACTACATATGAAGATTATGCGGATATTCTTTTGCAAAAGAAAAAAGAAATGCTGCCCGATGAACCTATTGTATGGATTGAAACCACATGGGAAGGCGGCAGACACCCTGTTAAGGTTGCTCCCTATACTCATGGTATGCTGGAAGTATATAAACGTAACATTATTGCTTGTTTAATTCTTTCCACCAGCACCCAAAAAGGCACCTTTAATGTTCGTGGCACCGACCGTATCTTATATGCTCTTGCTCCGCTCCCTTATGCTACCGGACTTTTGCCTTTAGCTCTGAATGAAGAAATCGGTATCGAATTTCTTCCGCCCGTTAAAGATGCTGTTAAAATGTCTTTTAGCCAACGTAACAAATTGGGCTTTAAAATGGGCATGAACAAAGGTATTGAATATTTCTTTGGGCTTGGCTCTGTTGCTTATTATGTAAGCTTAAGTTTATCTTCAATGGGCAAATCAAGCAGTAGCGGTGTAAGTATGGGATTTGGCTGTTCACCAAAAATGCTGTGCAGAATGATTTCGGCAAAATATCACTGCCACAAAGAAAATCGTGAGCTTATGCCAAAGGATTTGTTTACCTTAAAAGGTTTTATGTGTGCAGGCACTGATAATCGTTGTTATAAAGACGACCTTGAACGACTATGGGGCATAAGACCCATGGAAATTTTTGCAGGTACTGAGCCGTCCTGCATCGGAACCGAAACTTGGACAAGAAACGGTATGTATTTTTTCCCCGACACCTGTTTTTATGAATTTATACCCGAGCGTGAGATGGAAAAAAATCTTGACGACCCTTCCTATCAGCCTAAAACTTACCTTATGAATGAAGTAGCTGTTGGTGAAAAATATGAGATTGTTATCTCGGTGCTTAAAGGCGGAGCTTTCATGCGGTATCGTGTAGGTGATGTTTACCGCTGTGTCGGCAAAGAAAACCTTGAAGACCAAACTCAAATCCCTCGCTTTGAATATATAGACCGAGTATCCACTATCATTGATATTGCGGGCTTTACCCGTATCAGTGAAAATTCCATCACCTCTGCAATCGAGCTTTCGGGGCTGCACATTGAAGATTGGGTAGCTCTTAAAGAATATGCAAATAATCGTCCGTTTCTTCATCTATATGTGGAGATGGACGAAAAGACCCTTTCCCGTCAAGCAGTGGGTAAGGAGCTTTTAAAAGAACATCTTGGTGTCTATTTTAAATATATCGACGAGGATTACAAGGATTTAAAACGCCTGCTCCAAATGGATCCATTGGAAATTACGATTTTAAAATGCGGCACTTTTTCTCTTTATGAAGCGAAATGCGGAAAAAAGCTTCGCCATGTAAATCCCTCTCCCTATGAAGTAAAAGAACTTTTAGAGCTTCAAAATGCAGACTATGGGTTCGTTCGAAAGGGTGGTGTTTAATGGGTAGCTTTGCATATATATCGGTAATCGGTGTATTTTGTTACGCTTTTCTATTCATGACTTTGTTTGCTGCCAAGAAAAACAAAATGATTAATGCGTTTCTTTTACTTATGGGTGCAATGATTTTGTGGACAGGCGGCTCATTTTTAATGCGTCTGCAATTCTGGCCTTCGGTAAAGCTATGGTATGATGTGTCAATTGCGGGGCTTATGCTTTTGGGGTATGCTTTTTTTGATTTTGCCTGTGAGTTTATCGGCTACAAAAAAACCTATTTTAAATTTTCTTGGGCTTTTTGTCTGTTGGCTGTCAATACAATTAATATTGTGACAGGTTTTTTCCTCAAAGCACCAACCCCTGTAAACAATCCCGACGGTACTGTGTCATTTATCTATAACACCTCGTGGCCGGTAATCTTTTTATTCATTATGTTCGGCTCACTTGTTATTCACATATCTTCAATGTTCATTAACTATTGTAAGCAAGATGAGCTTTCACGCAAACAGCTCATGCCGATTTTAATTGGTATGCTTATTTTATTTGCAGGTCATGTCGGTTTTCTTCTGCCTATTTTCAGAGGCTTTCCTACCGATATACTTGCAGGTGTACTTACATCATTCTGTATGTTTTTTGCACTTTATAAGCGTCGGCTGTTTAAACTGACCCTGCTTTTTTCACGAGGAAGCTGTTATGCTATATCAGCCGGACTTTCTGTCTTGATTTTTGTTAATCTTATTGGTTACATTGAAAATTTTGTTCATGTTAAGCTGCCTGCGGCAATGCGTTATGAAACACTGATTATTGCTTTGGTATTTACCTTTTCTACATTTTTCTTTTATTTTATTATGAAAAAATTTATGGACGTTGTTTTTGTTAAAGAGGAAATGAATACAGCTGAAAACTTAAAAGAATTTAGTCTTGCAGTTTCAAAAAGCTTGAAAATAGATGATATTTTGGAAGATTTAGTAAATATTATTCAAAAGACTATCACTGTAAAATGCGTTTATGTATGTATTAGTGATGAAGATAATTCTGCATTTTCTATCGTTCACAGTACCAGTCCTCTCAGTACCCGCTCATTCTCGCTGCGTAATGATAACCCAATTGTCACCTGGCTTGAAACAAATGACGGCTGTTTGCTGATGAAAGATTTCAAAAGGACAGTAGGATATCGTTCTGTTTGGGAAACTGAAAAAGCACAGCTGTCGGCACTTAATACCGAATGCTTTGTTCCGCTTAAAGATGGCAATCATCTGGTCGGTATAATCTTGCTTTCAGGTAAGGAACGCAATGCAGCTTATACATATGATGACCTCAATTTTCTTTCTTCGGTAGATTCCATAGGTTCAATTGCAGTAAAAAATTCAAAACTCTATCAACAGGCATACCTTGAAGCAAGAACAGATGAACTGACAGGATTGTTAAACCGTAAATGTTTTTATGAAACGGTCAATCGTGAGTATGATAAAAACAAAGACCATGCTTTAACTCTGGCTATCTTTAATCTTGATGATTTTAAGCTGTATAATCAGCTTTATGGCAACAAAGAGGGAGATAGAGCTCTTCAAAAAGTAGCGAGTATTTTAAGTGCCAGCATTGGAAGCAACGGTTTTATTGCCAGATACAGCGGTAAAGAATTTGCTGCCATTTTACCTAATTATGACCCATTGACCGCTAAAAATTTAGCGGAAAATGTGCGTGAACAGATATCTAATATTGATAAAGGCACCTCAAATTATTCATTTAAAACACTCACTGTAAGCGTTGGAATTTGTTCTACGCCTTATGTTGCCCATAATGTACAGCAACTAATTCATTATGCGGATTTAGCTGTATATAACATTAAAAGAAATGGCAAAAATGCAGTAATGCTCTATTCGGGTGACAACGATGCACCTTTGGAACGCAAAAACTCTGAAAATAAAAAGATAGAAAGTGTTTATTCCGAATATGCCAATACTATCTTTGCTTTGACAGCTGCAATTGATACCAAGGACCACTACACTTTCAGTCATTCTAAAAATGTTGCTTACTATGCTACCGAGATTGCTCGTGCTATGGGTATGAATTCCGAATGTGTGGAAATTGTAAAAGAAGCGGCTTTACTCCATGATATAGGTAAAATCGGTATTCCCGAACAAATTCTAAACAAACCGGGTAAACTCAGTAATGATGAATATACCATTATTCAAGGGCACGTTGAACACGCCATTGGTATCATCAAGCATCTGCCCTCTTTGGATTATGTTATTCCTGCGGTATTGGGTCACCATGAGCGTTATGACGGTCTTGGGTATCCTCGTGGCATTGCCGGTGAAGAAATCCCGCTTATGGCAAGAATTTTATGTGTTGCAGACTCTTTTGATGCCATGACCTCAAAACGTTCTTATAAAACTTCAATCCCAATTGATATTGTATTAAAAGAATTAGTCAACCAATCAGGCAGACAATTTGACCCCAGAATAGCAACTACAATGATTCAATTAATAAACAGCGGTGTGGTTCATGTTGCTTACCATGAACCTACCTTAGAAGAAGCTCCGGTTTAATTTACTGTCAATATCTTATTCTTAAAATTAGCAATAATAAAATAAAAAACCGAGATAAGTCTGCCTATAACGCTTGACTATCTCGGCTTTTTATTTTCAAGTTATCTATTTCACCACATCTCCTACATATTCTTTGTATCTTTCTGCATATAGATGATACAGATAACTTGTATACGTTGGGAGGGTTTGCAGTGAAAGGATATCCTGAGGAACGAGCAGTTAATTTAGCTCTTTATATTATAGAAAACAATGCTACAGTAAGACAGGCTGCCAAGGTTTTTGGTGTTAGCAAAAGTACTGTACATAAAGATGTCAGTCAACGTCTTATGCGGATTAATCAAAATACATATGAAACTGTTAAAAAAATATTAGAACAAAACAAACAAGAGCGGCACATAAGAGGCGGCCTTGCAACTAAAAATAAATATGCTGCCGTACGTCATGCAAACGAACAACAGCATAAATTATAAAACAAATTATCAAGTTTGCGATAAAATGTGATGGTTGCTCGAAACCGGGGCGGCACAAGGCGGTGAAAAGCACCGCAGGCGGCTGCCTTTGGCAGCCCCCTCATGGGCGACCCCAACGGGGTCGCCCTTTCTTGTGCCGCCCCCTCGGAGAGGGGGCGGGAAAGGTGTGGCGGTTCGCCACCAC
>JAVVRS010000076.1:0-6545 GCA_036654595.1 Oscillospiraceae bacterium
CCTGTAGAGAACATTTCTATTGTTGAAATTGAGTAACAATAAATATTCCGGCTTCGGCGGGACGCTTATAAACCTTTCAGGTTTATTCTGCAAGCTTTGCTTGCAGGTTCGGGTAAATTACCCGAACAGCGTCCCGCTTTTCGCATTAGCCGGAGAATAAACAAAAAAATTATAGATATAAAGTAAATTCATTACAAAGAATATTGTGTCTTTGAAAATTTGTGGTATAATAAAACAATAAATGTTTTATTATACTTCTATCCATGTGTCGGTGCAATATTTTGCTCACGCAAATGCACCATGACCGATTATCCTTATATCCAATATATGAACTTTATTTTAATATCAATCAAATGGTTAAAGCCTGTTTGTTTTAATCACTTCTTTTAAACAAGAGGAATATGGAGGTTTACAGTACAATGCAAAACACACAAATAAAACAGCCAAAAGGCAGTCTTCGCATTTCGCAGGACGTTATAGCTACAATATCATCTCATGCCGCTTCTGAAATTGATGGTGTTATTACACTGGATAGCAATTCACCTTCATTACGCAGCTTTGTTGCAACTCGTTCCATTGCAAAGCCTATATCCATCAATTTGACTGAAGATGTTGCCGTTATAGATATTATGATTAATCTAAAAAACGGAACTAAAATTCCAACAGCAGCAGAGCAAGTACAACTTGCTATTAAAAATGCTGTACAAAGCATGACCGGCATTACTGTTTCAAAGGTAAACGTAAGCGTGGCGGGAATTGTTTTTGATGAACCTTTGTCAGAAGAAAATTAGAACCGGAATTTTTTGCAATATATGCGAATTTAATTCTAACTGTGTTCACAACCAAACACCCTCCTTTTTTATTTAGGAGGGTTTGTTTTTTTAAAGCCAATATCTTATAATATTAATGCAATAGCCGACAGAAAATAAATTTATCAGTCGGAGAAATGGTGGTAGTTCTTTTATGAAAAGACATGAGGCACGAAGTCAGGCTGTATGCCTTCTTTACGAAAAAACCTTTCACGAAGATGAAACAATGGATATTGTTATTCAAAATGCACTTCAAGGGAACAATATAACAGTTGATGAATATGCTTTGAGGCTTATTGACTCTGTTATAAAAAATATGACCGAAATTGATACTGTCCTGCAAGAATATTCAAATAAATGGAAACTCGGCAGACTTCCAAGAATAGTTTTATCTATTTTAAGAGCTGCATATTGCGAAATTAAATATCTTGATGATATTCCGGACAGTGTTGCTATCAATGAAGCGGTAGAACTTGCCAAAATTTTTGCCGGTGAGGAAGACGCTTCTTTTGTTAATGGTGTATTGGGTGGTATCAGCAGAGGAACTGTCAAAGAAGCAGATAAGGCAACAACTCAAGATGTGCAATGATACCGCTTATATCATTGATTAGTCAAAGGATTTTAAAAAATGAAGAATGTTTTATCTGTTTCACAACTTAACCGTTATGTCAAAGCTCTTTTAGAGGGCAACAATAACCTCAACACATTTTATTTAAAAGGTGAAATCTCTAACTTTACAAATCATCTTCGTTCAGGGCATCTGTACTTCACCTTAAAAGAGGGCGGTGCAGCGGTAAAATGTGTTATGTTTGCCTCAAATGCCAAAGGGCTTATCTTCACGCCAAAGGACGGTATGTGTATTATTGCACGTTGTTCTGTTTCTTTATATGAACGTGACGGAACATATCAGGTATATGTATATGACCTACAACCTGATGGCAGCGGAGCGTTAATGATTTCTTTTAATCAGCTCAAACAAACCCTTTCGGAAGAAGGTTTATTTGATACTTCACATAAGCTTGCCCTTGCAAAATACCCCGAGAATATTGCTGTTGTCACCTCTGAAACAGGAGCTGCATTGCAAGATATATTGAGTATCTTACAAGACAGATATCCTATATGCAGAGTACAGATATATGATGTTGCGGTACAGGGTATAGGTGCTGCTCAAGGCATGGTAACTGCACTTAAAAAAATACAGGAAAAGAACCAAGCAGATTGTATTATAATAGGTAGAGGCGGAGGGTCAATCGAGGACCTATGGGCATTTAATGACGAACAGTTGGCACGGCAGATACATTCTATGGCAATCCCTGTTATCTCTGCTGTAGGTCATGAAACCGACTTTACAATCTGTGACTTTGTTGCTGATGTTCGTGCAGAAACCCCATCTGCTGCCGCACAGCTTGCAGTACCGTCTGTTTATGACGTTTTATATCATCTTTCTGTGCTTAATGGTGCCATACAAACAACAATGGATAACAAGATTAAACACAAAAAGTCGGAACTCGCCAGACTGTCGGTAGTATGTGAATACAATTCACCTCAAAAAAAATTATCCGAACAAAAACAGCGGTTACAGTATTTTAATAATGCAGTAAAACAGTCTATTGAATACCTTTTAAATAGAAAAGAACAAGATTTTTTGCACAAGGTACAGATAATAAATTCACTAAATCCATTGAAATTATTGGATTTGGGATATACTATAACTGTAAGCGGTAAATCAATGACAAAAATCAGCTCAATTAATAATGTTAAAGTCGGTGACAAAATAAGTACCATTGTAGCAAATGGTACTATTATATCTACAGTTGAGGGGAGCTTTCAAAAAAATGAAAAAAACAATGACCTTTGAGCAAGCGATGGATAAATTGGAAGCGATAACACAACAGCTCTCAGACCCAAAGCTGTCACTTGATGCTTCAATGGCACTTTATACCGAAGCGACACAGCTGATTAACTTTTGTAATACTAAGCTATCCGATGCCAAAAACATGATGGACAAGTTGTCGGAAGAAAGGCTAACCGATGAGCAGATATGATTTTGAATGTAGTCTTTATGAATATGTAATGATGATTGAAGCTGCATTAGAAAGATATATTCCAAAAGACACCTCTCCCGAAAGTGCAGTGGTTGACGCTATGCGTTACAGCTTACTCAGCGGCGGGAAGCGTCTTAGAGGAGCAATTCTTCTTGAAACTTGCAGCATAAGCGGCGGCAGTGTAAAAACTGCACTTCCGTTTGCGGCAGCCATTGAAATGGTTCATGCTTACTCATTAATACATGATGATTTGCCATGTATGGACGATGATGATTTGCGACGTGGGAAACCATCTTGTCACAAGGTTTTTGGCGAAGCTACCGCATTGCTTGCAGGAGATGCTTTATTGACAAAAGCATTTTCATTAATCATGGACTGTGATGCTAAAGCGGAAGTGAAAGTCAAAGCTGCATCTCTCCTCGCTCATTCAATTGGTGAGCATGGTATGATTGGCGGTCAGGTTCTTGATATGCAAAATGAGAAAACAGTCCCGAATGAAAAGCTTTTAGAATACACCTATATGCTTAAAACCGCATATTTACTCAAAGCTTCTGCAACAATAGGTGCTGTTATTGCCGGTTTAGATGAAAAAAATATCGAAATAATCGGCAATTATGCAGTTAATGTAGGGTTGGCATTTCAGATTTTTGATGATATACTAGATGTTATAGGTGAGCAAAATAAATTAGGCAAACCTATCGGCAGTGATGCACAAAATGATAAAACAACTTATGCAACAATATTTTCTGTAGAGCTGGCAACAGAGCTCGCTTTGGAACACATTGCAAAAGCCAAGGAGTATTTGTCGAGCATAAATATTTATTCGGGTTGGCTGTATGACTTTGCCGATATGGTTGCCAATCGTGACAGATAGACGCCCTAAAGTTGATTTACAAAATGCGTCATAATTTTTATATGGGAGGAGTTGGAGCTGACAATATGTATGGATTAAGCGTATTGACAAGCAACTACCTGATTAACGTCGCATTTGTTTCGTGGGCATCAGCTCAAATTTTAAAAACAATATTTACTTTTGTTTTCACTAAAAAATTTGTGGCTGAAAGACTTTTTGGTGCCGGAGGAATGCCAAGTGCACATTCCGCATTAGTTTGTTCGCTCGCCGTAGCAATGGCAAAAAAAGAAGGATTTTCATCACCGATGTTTGCACTTGCACTTTGTTTCGCCGGTGTAGTTATGTATGATGCCATGGGTGTTCGCAGAGCTGCCGGAGAACAAGCCAAAGTTTTAAATTCAGTAATCTCCGGTCTATTTGAAAACAAACCTGCATTTGGAGATTTTCCGAAATTAGAAGAATATTTCTCCAAGCTGACCAATAAAAAGCTTTTGCATTTTAAGAGCCGTGAAAATGACGTACTTCCTCCGGAAGACGGTCAAACAACAGATGTTGAAACAGACAATATGATGTTGAATGAATTTTTAGGACATACTCCGCTTGAAGTTATAGGCGGTGCTTTGCTTGGAATTTTAATTTCTATGCTGATGCCTGTGCAGTAAAAAGGAGATTACATATAAATGGAACAGCACAATATACTTGATTTAGTGAATTCTCCAGATGACCTGAAAAATTTACCTTGGAGCACCTTACCGCAGCTATGCGAAGATATCCGTGACTATATTATAAATACAGTTTCACAAAATGGCGGACATCTCGCCTCTAATCTAGGCGTAGTAGAATTAACGGTTGCATTGCATTTGGTATTTTCTACACCGCTTGATGAAATTGTCTGGGACGTTGGCCATCAATGCTACACCCACAAAATTCTGACCGAACGCAAAGAACGCTTTACTACATTGCGTAAACAGGGTGGAATTAGCGGATTTCCAAAGCAAGCTGAAAGTATACATGATGCTTTTGTTGCAGGTCATGCAGGAACATCAATCTCCGTAGCCGCAGGCATTGCAAGAGGTAAACGCCTAAGCGGTGATAAACATCATGCAATTGCCGTTATAGGTGATGGTGCATTTACCAATGGTCTGGCATATGAAGGACTTACTTCCGGTGCATTGCTAGAAGATAATCTTATCATTATTCTAAATGATAATGATATGTCTATCTCAAGCAATGTTGGTGCATTTGCACGTTATCTGGCAAAAATACGTTCTTCATCATCTTATTTTAAAGCTAAAGACGTAATAGAAGATACCCTGGACAACGTTCCCGTCGTTGGTACTGCACTTAAAAATTCAATAAGCAAAGCAAAAACTATTGCTAAAAATATGCTGTATAACAGTAACTTATTTGAAGATTTAGGCTTTGATTACCTCGGTCCCGTTGATGGTCATGACCTTGAAAGCTTAGTTGATGTTCTTACCCGAGCAAAGGAGCTTAACCGACCATGCTTTATTCATGTGGAAACACAAAAGGGCAGAGGCTATGCTCACGCAAAAGCAAATCCATCAATGTACCATGGCGTATCAAAATTCTGTGTTGAAAGCGGCATAACCAACTATAAGCCTGCCTCCGGATTTTCAGAAGAATTTGGTAAATATATCACTTGTCTTGCATTGCAGGACGAAAAAATCTGTGCAATAACTGCGGCTATGACCGACTCTACAGGTCTTAAACCTTTTGCTAAACGTTTCAAAGAACAGGGAAGATTTTTTGATGTTGAGATTGCAGAGGAACATGGTGTAGCATTTGCAGGAGGACTTGCCACTCAAGGTCTTCGCCCTGTGTTTGCGGTATATTCAACCTTTCTGCAACGCTCTTATGACCAAATTATACATGACCTTTCAATTGAACCAAAACACGTTGTACTGGCAGTTGACCGAGCCGGAATTGTCGGTGATGACGGAGAAACACACCAAGGTGTATTTGATGTAACAATGCTCTCAAATGTTCCGGGTATGATAATATATTCACCTGCAAGCTACAAAGGTTTACGTTACAGCCTTCATAAAGCATTGTATCGTCACAAAGGTGTTGTCGCTGTAAGATACCCCCGAGGAGCAGAAAACTTACAATATCAAGCTTTAATGGCTGAAGATACAGACAGCAAATTTACAGATAATTCTAAAACAAATCTAATAATCACATATGGCAGACTGATTACACAATCAGCCGAAGCCGTCAAACTTTTACACGAGCAAAATATTTCGGTTTCGCTTCTTCATCTTAATAAAATATATCCTATTTGTAATGAGCTTTTTGAGCAAATAAAGGGATATGAAAACATTTTATTTATTGAAGAAGGAATAAAAAAAGGTTCGATTGCAGAATATGTTGCCGCTGAACTATTACAGAGGAAATTTAATGGTAAATTTAAAATTAAGGCAATTGATAATAAATTTGTACCTCAAGCAAGTATAGAACAGGCTTTGATTTCTGTAGGACTTGATGCAAATTCAATTGCACAATTCTTTTTAGGAGGCTTACTTTGAAGCAGCGACTTGATGTAGCTATAACCGAGAAAGGGCTTGTAAGCAGCCGTGAACAAGCAAAATCGCTTATTATGGCAGGCGTGGTTTATGTCAATGGGCAAAAATCAGACAAAGCGGGTACAGCCGTAAATGAAGATGACAATATAGAAATTCGTGGGCAAAGATTGCCTTATGTAAGCCGAGGCGGTTTAAAGCTTGAAAAAGCCATACGAGAATTTGGCGTAAAGCTTGATGACTGTATCTGTATTGATATCGGTGCTTCTACCGGAGGCTTTACCGACTGTATGCT
>JAVVRS010000077.1:0-6526 GCA_036654595.1 Oscillospiraceae bacterium
CAAGGTTATCATTAGCCATAACTTTATTAACATAAAAATAAATCGGTACTATATAAGCATCTTCCATAAGAATTTCTTCTGCCTTGTAATATGCGTCATAATGCTCTTTACCTTGAGTCTTGATTGCTATGTCAATCTGTTTATCATAATCGCTTGAAAGGTACGCATTACCGCCTTGTGGGTTAGGTTTACCTGCTACACTTGCATACATATCAAGGAATGTCATAGGGTCAAGATAATCACCAATCCATGAATGTCGTGCCATATCTTTATAACTTGCTTGTCCTCTTGTTTCTTGAAATACCTGCCATTCTTGATTACTTAGTTTTACTTTAATACCAATCTCTGAGAGCATAGATTGTACTGCTTCTGCAATTGCTTTATGATTTTCACCTGTATTATACATCAGTTCAATCTCGGGTATTCCTTTTCCCTCAGGATATCCTGCTTCGGTAAGCAATGCTTTAGCTTGTTCAATCTGTGCATTGGGTTGTAAATAATAGTTCCCTGCATTTTCCCGAAAATCATTTCCTTCTGCATCGGTAAAACCATATGGTACCAATCCCATTGCAGGTAATTCTCCTGCTTTTGACACTGTTTCGGTAATTTGTTCTCGGTCAATTGCCATACTTATTGCTTTTCTTACTCTGACATCTGACAATGGATTTCCTGCCGCAATTGTGGTATTTGGTGACTGTGTTTCATCTTTTTTACCGCAAGAAGTAAATGAAAGCATCAATGTCAATACCAATATAAATGCTAAAATTCTTTTCATTAGTCTTCCTCCTATTTTTATTATAATTTACTGCAAGGCGTAAGCTCGCAATTGGGCACCGCAGGCGGCGAGGCTGCCCTGCAAGAGCAATCCCCAAAAACTTATTCAAATAAATAACACGCTACAGTATGAGCATTGCCAATATCTTTAAGCTTTGGTGGCAGCTCACTGCATTTTTTCATTGCATAAGCACACCTTGTGCTGAAAGGACAGCCTTGCGGCGGATTAAGCGGAGATGGTATTTCCCCATGCAGCATAATACGATTTTTTTTACCTTTTGGGTCAGGTATTGGAATTGCCGACAGTAAAGCTTTGGTATATGGGTGTTGTGGATTTTTGTATAGTTCATCACTTGAGGCAACTTCTACCAAATTACCTAAATACATTACACCAATACGATTGGAAATATGCTTAACCATAGATAAATCATGTGCAATAAAGAGATAAGTCAGTCCAAATTCTTCTTGTAAAGCTTCAAGCATATTTACTACCTGTGCTTGAATAGATACGTCTAAAGCCGAAATAGGTTCATCACAGATGATAAACTTAGGATTTACAGCAAGTGCTCTGGCAATACCTATTCTTTGCCTTTGACCGCCTGAAAATTCATGAGGATATCGTCCCGCATGTTCAGGTTTAAGCCCTACTTTGTCAAGCATAGTTCCAATAATTTCTTCACGTTGTTTACCTTGTGCAAGTTTATGAATATCCAATGCTTCACCTATAATATCCGAAACGGTCATGCGTGGATTAAGCGAAGCATAAGGGTCTTGAAAAATCATCTGCATTTTACTTCTGTAAGGCAGCATTTGATTTTCATTAAGCTTTGTAATGTCATTACCTTCAAATAATATCCTTCCATCAGTTGGCTGATACAACCTAAGAATAGTTCTGCCTGTGGTAGATTTACCACAGCCTGATTCTCCTACCAAGCCAAAGGTTTCACCTGCATCTATACTAAAGCTTACATCATCAACGGCTTTAATAACCTTTTGTTTTGCACCCAAAAAGCCTCCGCCTTTTGTAAAATACTTTTTTAAATTGGTTGCTTCAATCAAGGGCTGTTGTGCCATTATTCCACCGCCTTTCCAATTTCCTGTATAAACGGTGCCGACTTATCAAGCAGCCAGCATCTGGAATAATGTTGCTCACCTGCCTTGTAAAGTGGTGGAACATCTCTCATACACACACCCATTGTATATTCACATCTCGGTGCAAATGGACAGCCTTTAGGTGGATTTAACAAATCAGGCGGTGTACCATCAATTGGTATAAGTGGTTCTTTTGCAAGGCGTTTAGGGTTTGGTACCGATTTTAATAACCCTAATGTATATGGATTTTTAGGTCTGTAGAACAAATCTTCAACCGAAGCTTGTTCCATTATCATACCGCCATACATAACAAGTACTCGCTGACAGCTTTCTGCAATTACACCCAAGTCATGGGTTACAAGTATTATTGCCGTTCCGAATTTATCTTGTAAATCTTTCATTAAATCCAAAACCTGTGCTTGTATTGTAACATCAAGTGCAGTGGTAGGCTCATCTGCAATTAAAAGCTCCGGACTGCATGACAATGCCATTGCAATCATAGCTCTTTGACGCATACCACCCGAAAACTCATGAGGATAATTTTTCAGCCTTGTTATAGGTGAGGGTATCCCTACCGCTTCAAGCATCTCTCCCGCAAGCTTTGTTGCTTCTGCTTTATCTGCTTTTCGGTGTGCTCGTATCACTTCAATTATCTGATTTCCTACCGTATACACAGGATTTAGTGCAGTCATAGGGTCTTGAAATACCATTGAAATTTTATCTCCTCTAACCGACTGCATTTCCTTTTCTGAAAGTAAGGCAAGATTTTCTCCTTGAAAAAGCACTTCACCATCAGTAATTTTTCCGGGGGGCTGCAACAGCTTCATAATTGACATACACGTTTGACTTTTACCGCTTCCGGACTCACCTACAATACCTAAAATTTCACCTTTATACAGCTTAAATGTAACACCACGCACCGCTTGTACTTCTCCTGCATGGGTAAAAAATGATGTTTTAAGATTGTTTACTTCAAGCAATGGTGCTGTCTTATTTGACATTTCAAGAGTTCCTCCTTTCGTGACTGCTTTTTATTATTTTCTTTGTTTTGGGTCAAGTGCATCTCTTAAACCATCACCTACAAAATTAAATGCAAAAATAGTCAATGCAATGGCAACTGATGGAGCTATTAATAAATATGGGAAAGTTCGTATACCACCTAACGCATCATTGGCAAGTGTACCCCATGAAGCCATTGGTGCAGATACACCCAGTCCAACAAAGCTAAGAAATGATTCTGTAAAAATAGCACTCGGTATACTCATCATCATTGTTACGATAATCGGTCCCAATGCGTTGGGTATCAGGTGACGAAATATTATTCGTCCCGGTTTTGCACCTAATGCTTTTGCTGCCAACACAAACTCTTGTTCTTTCAGTGCCATAACCTGTCCTCTAACCTGACGTGCCATACCTACCCAATATACCAATCCAATTGTAAAAATAATTGTTCCAACTCCTGATTTGTTGGTCATTACCATTATTAACACTACAATAATCATAAGTGGAATTGAATTGAGCAAATCAACAAATCTCATCATTAAATTATCAACTTTTCTTCCTGCATATCCTGAAATACCACCATAAATTATACCTACAACTGCATTTACAACCGCCGCCACTACCCCTACCAATAATGAAATTCTTGCACCATACAACACTCGTACCCATACATCTCTGCCTAATTTGTCCGTACCAAGTGGGTTGGTTTTATTTGACACCGTTTTATAAGGCTTTGTACTGACCTGCTTTCCATTTACCAACAAATCATATTTTAATTCACCGCTTACAAGCTCTTTATCTGCTGCTTTTCCATAATCTAATATAACTTCTGTACCATTAAAGTTATAAGTAGTTTGTTTTGCTTGTGTATCTTTTTTTACAGGCTTTGGCGAACCTAATACTTTACCGTTAGGTGTTACCTCTATTAATTTATATTCACTGTGTACAAACACATATAAATCTTCCGAAAGCTTTACAATCTGCAATCTTTGCGGTACATTACCCAATGACAATTGTTGTTGACTATAACTGAATTTGCTGAACATTGGTGCAAAAATTGCAAGTGCAACAATAATCGTAATCATTACAAGTCCTATTACAGCCATTATATTGCTTCTAAATCTTCGCCAAACGTCCTGCAAATATGTCAAGCTTGGTTTTGTATCCTCACCTGCTTTAGCAATTTCTTTATCCACAAATTCCCATCTATTCATCAAGCCTACCTCAATCCTGTCATTGTATTATTCTCTCTTTAAGCTTATTTTTCGTCGCAAGCCACGGTGCTATTTTGCCGATACCGCCCCCGTACGGGGGCGGTATCGCAGTGTGCCTACGGCACACTGTTTGGTCTGTGCCCACTTTGTGGGCACAGACCAAAGCAAAATAGCACCGTGACTACTGCTCCGGCTTAATCCTCGGGTCAATTGCAGCATAAGCTAAATCCACTAAAAAAACCATGAGGATATAAAATGCCGCAAAAAATAAAGTTACACCCATAACTAAACTGTAATCTCTGTTACCTATGCTTTCCACAAAATACTTGCCCATACCGGGAATAGTAAAAATTTTTTCCACTACAAATGAACCTGTTAAAATACTGGCTATAGCGGGACCAATGTAAGTGATAACAGGTATAAGTGCATTTTTAAGAGCATGTTTAAAGAGAATTTTACTGCGTGAAAGCCCATTGGCTCTTGCAGTGCGAATGTAATCTTGACTTATTACTTCAAGATAACTTGACCGCATAAGACGTGTAACAAATGCAAGAGAAAATCCACCTAAGGCAATAACAGGCCCAATATATGACCTCCAATTACTTAACCCATTGGTAGGTATCCACCCTAATTTTTCGGCAAATATATATATAATAAAAGTTGCTATAACAAAGCTTGGTATAGTTATTCCCATGGTTGAAAAAATACTTACCGCATAATCTGCGGCTTTACCTCTTTGTAAGGCTGCAATTACACCTAATGGTATACCTAATGCCACTACCATTAAAACTGCTAAACCGCCAACTCTTGCTGATACCGGAAATGCTGTTTTAATAATATCTGTAACTTCAACACCAAGCATCTGCATTGATGAACCTAAATCTCCTACAGCAAGACCTGACATATAATCAAAATATTGTTCATAAACAGGTGCATCAAGATTATATTTTTCTTTTAAGGCTTGTTCTACTTTGGGTGGCATGGGTCTATCTGTTGCAAATGGACTACCCGGCATTAATCTAAGCATAAAAAATGTAGCTGTAGCTATTAAAAATAGTGTAATAAGCATTGAAAACAATCTTTTCAGGCAAAATCTAAGCAAAATAAGCTCCTTTCTACCATTGGTTTGGGTAATATATCAATTTAATTTTCTTTTATAAAAATTGCTATACCAATATTATGCCTATTATTGTTCTATATCCTCACTAATAGCAATAAAAATATTTAGAAATATTATTTCCATATATTACAAATAGTATAATTAATTTACTTATTATTTAATATCTACTATACTGTTTGTTGACACTGATTTTTAAACGTGGTAAACTTGTTACACTAATTTGCTTAAAAAAAGCGGAGGTATTCTTAATATGCAGCAACCTGATAAACATTTTAAAATAGGTGTTACCGATTCCGGTATTGGTGGGCTAACCGTTGTAAAAGAACTGCAAAAACAGCTTCCCAATGAAAGTATTGTCTATTTTGGCGACAATCGTAACTGTCCTTATGGAAATAAACAGCCCGATATTTTGGTAGAACTTGCCGCTAATATGATTACTTCTATCAGCGTTTCCGGTTTAAAATTAACCGCAATTGCATGTAATACAACCTCTGCTTTAATTGATAGCTTTGCACCTCGTTTTTCATTTCCTTTATTTAGCATTGTTTCACCTACTGCTGAATTTATTGCTAATCACAATATGCAAACTGTTGGTATTTTAGCCACTATGTTTACTATTAAAAGCGGTTGTTATAAAAATAATATTCATAAATTAAACAGTACTGTAAATGTAATAGATGAAGGCAGTCCCAAACTTGCAGCTTTAATTGACAGTGGTAATATTAATTCGCCTGAAATTGAAACGGAACTTACTGAACATATGGATTGTCTGCTTGCTAATAATAAAATTAATTCTGTAGTTTTAGGTTGCACTCATTATCCTATTGTTATTGATTTATTTCACAAATTGTACCCTGAAATTACCTTTATTGACCCTGCTGTACAACAAGTTAATCATATTAAAGCATATCTTACCCAAAACAATTTGCTCAGTGATAACCCAAACCCCACCTTTGAAATTTATACTACCGGCAGTAAGGATTTATATATTAATATGTGTAATAAGCTTGGTATTAAACAACCTAATCATATATATATCTTATAATCCGAGGGGTAATGCCTGATTTTTTACTTATTACATCTTCAACACAATGTTATGTTCTCCTTAACTTACATTTTTTATTTCTTTTTTTTAAAAAAGAAACAGGGACTTGCTGCAAAATATTTTGCAGAAAGTCCCTGTTTTTACCCCCTAGCCCACACCTTGCGACAGCATTGGGCGGCACAATGTGACCCCACGGCGTGGGGTCACAAGGCGGCGGAGCCGCCTCAAGTGTCCTGCCTCCTACGGAGGCAGGACACTGTATTGTGCCGCCCAATTGCG
>JAVVRS010000078.1:0-4300 GCA_036654595.1 Oscillospiraceae bacterium
ATTTAGCACGATAAATATTACTGTCCTCTTTGGCTTCAAAATTATCGTCTTTTACATATTCATCAAAACGTCTGCGTTCAACAGTTTTAACTTCAGTTTTAGTTACAGCTTCAAGTTCATTAATTTCATTTGTTTTTTCTACTGTTTCCACGGTTTGAGCAGATTGTTGTTGGTCTTGTCGTCTAAGTTCTTGAATTTGTTGTTCCATAGCTTGAATAGATTGTTGTTGCATAGCAATATTGTTATCTATATTTTTAGTGTCTGTACCATTGCTGACAGCTTCTTGACGTTGTGTTTCCATTTTAATTAAATCACTCCTAAGCTGTTTTAATTGTTTTTCCAATTGTTTAATTGCATTATTATTACCACCGGAAGCTTTTGGAGTACGTATCGGTATATTGGATAATTTTAAACCGCTTATATTCATATTGACAGCCTCCTTTAATTTTTAAATCTCTATATTATGTGAGTTATTGCGGTGTAGTTTCTAAGCTTGGTAAAATGACATCGTCCGAGTTTTTAGCAGAAAAAATACAGCGTTGAATATAAACATAATCATATTTAGAAATAATTTCAGGGTTATCATTTGTGCCGTAAAAATCAATATCACCATCTTGGTCATATACAAAAACAGTGAGTACAATTGGTTTGCCTGCCACAATATCGGTAGTATGCTGCAATTGTTCCATTGCCATTCCCATATATTCTGAGGTGTTGGGTAATTGTGTTTCCCAAGTGGTGGAGGAAGTAGAAGCGGAACCTGTAGATTGACGGTGAATAGCACATGACCAATTAATTGTGTTACTGTTATCCTTGGGATAACTTGATAAAGCAATTGTACCGGTATAAGCATTATCAGTGTTCATTGAGAGAACTTGAAGACCTGAAATATCTACAAGCTTACCATTTTGATATGCTTGAGTATAAAGAATGATGCTTTTTATAGTATTATCAACAGAGTAATCAAGAAAAACAGGTGAAGTATTTACACCGGCAAGGGTAAGTAAATCTTGTTCAGCGGAAGTGAGTTTTTTAACTTGAATAGTATTTGTTTTGGTTTCCTCGGTGGTGGTGTTTGTTGCTTCTGTAATTTGTTTGTTATTGGCACAACCTGTAAAACCAATACAGATTAATGTAATAAGCAATGTAATACAAATGGCAGTGATTGATTTATTCAATACAGTTTCTCCTTTCAAATTGCAGCAAAAGATTTTTACATTTTTGCAAGTATAGCATGAAATGCTGTGAAAAGAAAGTTAAAGGTGTGATATACTTATAAAAAAGTCCGAAAGGAAAGAAGCATGAATAAAATAATATTAATCAATGCAGTAATTTTGATAATTTTAACATTAACATTAACCGCTTGCGGTAAAAAGGACAGCACCAAGAAATTGCAGGAAGAACCACAAACGCCGACAGTACAAGAGCAAGAACCACCGACAAAACCTGTTATACAGCCCGAAACGCCACCACAAACGCCACCAAATGTAACTTACGACAACAATGACAGTTCAACGCAAGCTCCGCCTATAAGTGTAGTAACGCCGCCTGACACTGACACTGACACTGTAACAAAAAATTTTCCTGACCCAAACATACCCAAAGCTCAAATTTTGTTGGGTAGGTATGAAACAGGCATGGATTTTTTTCTTATAGATTTTAATGTAGGTATGCCTGTAACTGCTTATACAGAGGACGAACTGCTTGCTTTTACCAACATTTTAGATTATTTTCCACGAGAACGTATATGGTATGTGGAAAAACATAACAAAGGTTTCAGACTTATTATATCAGGAGATTGCAAATACCCAAAAGATTTTGAGGCAACTATTTCGGCTTCACCAAATGGGGAATGGAAAGCTTCATCTCAAACGAAATTCAGCGACGTAGAAACAGGGGAGCTGTTTGACACACCACAGCCATAAAATTGCTGTAATCTCCTTAACCGCCGCCGCAGGCGAGCGAACTACCCACGGCGTTACCGCCGTGGGTAGTTCGCTCGGATTGCCGCTGTGCGGCAATCCGCAAAGAGGCTCCGCCGGAAGGCGGAGCCTCTTTGTGCCTGCGGCGGCGGTTAAGGCGGAGTGAGAACGGAGAGGGCAACAATTTAAACTGCTGCTGAGAAAAAAACGGAGAAAATTATGATTTTTCAAGTAAGAAGAAAGTTCACAAATGGCAGATGAGCAGAGAAAATATATAGAAAAATATGGCAAAATCAACCAAGGTTGTATAAAGAGGGAATTTATGTAAGCAGTGCAAAATGTATACTTAACGGTTTAAATTGGGTTGCAATTCGTCATAATCAATAAAAACACTATTTTTAGACAAAATTTTATGTAATTAAGCAATAAAAAAACTATTGACAAAAGCGGTAATAAATTGTTAATATTATAGCAACGGTGTAAGGCGAGATAAATAAAAACAAATTCCATGCTTTGATTTTTTATTGCTTGCATCATATGTCGGAAGCAAAGGCGGCAATGGTAAACAGTAATACCATATATCTGTAACCGATATATCGGGGCGTATCTTGGAACGGTAAACCAAAGACATTTCGCTGAATGTAAGTTATTTTAATCAAAAAATGTGGAAAAACATATCAGTTTTTCAAGTATTTTTTACACACTGAAATAAAGTATACGACAGTAAATACATATTTGGTTAACAGCTTTTAAGAACACCTCTAAGCAAATATCCCAAAGTTCGATACGGCAGGGTAAAAAAAGATACATAGTACAATGCCGTAAATATCAAAACATTTTAACTTTGTTTAGGAGGTCAACAAAAATGAGTACAGCAGCTAAGAAAAAATTCTCCGGTTGGTCCGTGGTTTTCGGGTGTTTCCTATTAATGTTCTTCATCACAGCTATTGTTGCAAACACAACTTCATTATTTATGCCTGTTGTTTGTAAGTATTTTAACTTTGACGTAGCTGCATATTCCGTAATCAACCTGATTGGTTCATTATGTTCCGCAATAGGTGCAATGGTTATTGCTCCTAAGATGCAAAAAGGCAATCTAAAAGTTATAATGATTGTCTGCTTGATTATTACAGGTCTTGGTTTTGCCGCACTTGGTATGTGTAGAGAAATGTGGCAGTTTTATGCAGTATTTGCTATATGTAACTTAGGCTTTGGTGGTCTTAACACACTTCCAATCGCTATGATGGTTACAGCATGGTTTAAAGACAAACGTTCTCTTGCAATGGGTATTGCATTTACAGGTACCGGTTTCGGTACAACACTTTGGGCAACTGTTTTTAGTAAAATTATGGCTTCAAGTCCCGAAGGCTGGATAACTTGTTACTTCCTCGGCGGTGCATTGGTTCTTGTAATGGGTATCCTTGTTACAGTTGTATTTGCTAAAAAAGCTCCACAGCTTTATGGTCAAGAAGAATACACAGAAGAAGCTAAACCCGGCAAAGAAGGTGCAAAAGCAGCGGCTCCAAAAGAAACTTGGAATGGTGTTTCCAAAGGTGTTGCTTTTAAATCACTTGGATTTGTTATGTTAGTATGTGTTATGTTATTACTCGGTTGTCTTGCTGCCGGCGTTGCAACCCATGCTATTAACTTCCTTGTAAGTGTAGGCTGGGATATTCAAAAAGCTTCAACTGTACTTACAGTATTTAGTTTAACAAGTATCGTCGGTACATTTGTAGGCGGTCTGTTATTTGAAAAACTTGGTGCTAAAAATGGTATCTTGGCAGCTTGTGTACTTGCAATAATCGGTCTGGTGGGCTTAGTATTTGCCGGCACAATTCCTGCATTTGCTTATCTTTACGGTGTATGTTTCTCACTTGGTATGATGATGCCTAAGATGGTTCCTGCATTGCTTACATCTACCGTATTCGGAGTTAAAGACTATGCTTCTATCTATGCTACCTTGAACCTATTCTTCCTTGTAGGCTGTTCTGCAGGTGCAGTAGTAACCGGTTTAATTGCTAAAGTAGCCAGTTACAATGCAGCTTGGTTTGCTTACATGGTATTCTCGGTACTTATCTTTATCTGTTCCGCAGCTGCACTTGCAGACGGAAGAAAACTTCGTGCAAAATATCCAAATGAAGTTGCACCTAAAGAAGCGAATGCAGAAGTGACTGCAAAATAACAATATAACTTTATAAAAAAAGTTAAGATTATAAAAACAGGAGGCCGTTTAAAAGACGGTCTTCTTTTTTTGCGGTATAAATTGAGGGTATACTTGTAACCCCACGGGGCGGCACAATGCGGTGCTTCGCACCGCAGGCGGGGGGGCCGACGGCCCGCCGCCACCATGGGGCCCCCCCAGGGGGGTGGCCGCTGGT
>JAVVRS010000078.1:4310-6499 GCA_036654595.1 Oscillospiraceae bacterium
GGTCCTTCGGACCGCCGCCTCAATGGCACCCCCATTTGGGGGTGCCATTGATTGTGCCGCCCCGTGGGGGTTACAGCTTGTACAGTCCATGGTACAAGCACGATTTTGAATAATGCCGTTACAAGTGACTTTGAATTTTAAATGCAGTTTAGGGAATAATATTATCTGGTTGGAGAGTTCATAGCACAGCAGAAAAGGGGGGAATTGGTTCAAAATTACATATAAGGTATAATTTACATTAATTGATAGATTTGCATTAATAAAATCAGTTTCTTTATACAAAAGTTAATAAAATTGAGAATAGAGAAAAAAATGAGATACTTTAGGGCATTATTGATAAAGGAAAGATAGTTAATATGACAATAAATGGAATAAACAAGATAATTATTAGTTTATTTATATAAAAAGCCATATATTACCTGTAAAATAATAGTTCCTTTAGAATTATTATATAAAAAATAGCTTGACAAGATTGATAATATATTGCTAATATAGGTCAACGCTTTGAAAAAGGGAACGCTAAAGCATAATATTGCACAAAAGGGAAAAACTGCTTTGCGTACCAACAATTTACTTATTTTTTAGGAGGAAACCCCAATGAGTTCAACAACAAAGAAATTCTCAGGCTGGTATGTGTTGATAGGCTGTTTCTTATTGATGTTTATCGGTAACGCAATTATCGCCGGCACAACAGCACTGTTTATGGCTCCAATCTGCAAAACATTTGCATTTGACCCTGCGTCCTATTCGGTAGTAACACTTATAGGTTCACTGGGTTCGGCAATTTCGGCAACACTACTTGCACCTAAAATGCAAAAAGGTAACATGAAAATGATTATCTTTGTTTGTATGGTGATTTCTGCTGTATGCTTTGCAGCAATGGGTCTTTGTACACAGCTATGGCAGTTTTATCTTGTATTCGGTATCTGTAATTTAGGTTTTGGCGGTGTCGCTCAATTACCGGTTGCAATGCTGATAACAATGTGGTTTGATGACAAGCGTTCAATTGCAATGTCAATTGCATTTGCAGGCAATGGCTTGGGAACTGCAATCTGGGCAATGGTGTTCAGTAAAATTATTGCAAGCGGTCCAATGGGTTGGGTAACTTGTTACTATCTCGGCGGTGCAATTGTTTTGGTAGTAGGTTGTGCGGTTTCGCTTCTACTCATCAAAAACGCTCCTCAAAGCTACGGACAAATGCCATACAGAGTTGATGACAGCAAAAAAACAGAAGCACAAAAAGCTGCAAGCAAGCCCAGAGATAACTGGGAAGGTGTCAGCAAAGGTGTTGCGTTCAAATCAGTTGGCTTCTTTGCACTTGTAGCACTTATTCTTCTGCTTGGTTGTGCAGTAACGGGTGTTGCAACTCACGTTGTTAACTACCTTGTAACATTAGGCTGGGAAACAACCAAAGCCGGCAGTGTACTTTCGGTATTCAGCTTAGTAGGCATCGTTGGACTTATCCTTGGAGGCTTCTTGTTTGAAAAACTGGGTGCTCGCAATGGTATTATGATAGCTTGTGTATTCTATGTATTGGGTATTGGTTCATTATTCTTTGCTTCAAATGTTGTATTTGGTTACTGTTATGCAGTATTCTTTGCACTCGGCGGTATGATGCCAAGACTTGTACCTGCACTTCTCACCTCAACTGTATTTGGAACAAAGGATTACGCTTCAATATATGCAATTCTGAATTTGTTCTTCTTGGTAGGTTGTTCATTGGGTGCAGTACTCACAGGGGTTATCTATAATGTTGCAGGTTATTCTGCTGCATGGTTAACATATATTATCTTTACTGTATTGATTGCAGGTTGTGCAATTGTTGCATTGATTGACGGAAAAAGACTTCGTGCAAAATATCCGAATGCAGCATAGTATAAACGGTTCAATAAATAATTAACTAAATAAATTAAGTCCCTCCGTTTGGGTACGGAGGGGCTTTTTTTTAGCAATTTACTAATGCAAGAGTAAAAGTGCACAATTTTTACAGGATAAATATATGACTTTAAGATGAAATGAATAAAAACATATTGACAAAATTGATAAAGAATTGTTAATATAGGGTTAGGCTCGAAATCGTAACAGTTTCTTGCGGCAACATATTGGGCGAAAACACTAAAGTAAGCCCAAACAAATTTATTTTAGGAGGTAAATTTAATGAGTACGACAACAAAAAAATTCTCAGGCTG
>JAVVRS010000079.1:0-6449 GCA_036654595.1 Oscillospiraceae bacterium
TATGGCTCGTGATAAAACAGACCATTCTTACACTGTTTTTAACGAAATTAAATAATTCTGTAATAGATATATTTAAAAGACATCAGCGTATATTTTACGTTGATGTCTTTTTTTGATTGCTGTTTTTGAGCAACTAAAGACTAATTTTTCAAGGTAATAACGCATATTTACTTTTAGTGATATATGAAATTTGTCGGTGCAGAGGTATTAAAGAAAGATAACAAATTGATGTAATATAATTGTATTTTGTATGCAGACACTGTAAAATAGTAAAGTTAGCAGTATACAATATAGACAAATCCGCATTTTTAAAGCATAATATAAGTGGATTGATTTGCTTATTTATATTTGCTTATTGGAAAAAATAATGTTATAATACAAAGATATGAAACTTTATCAATGCAACTGGTTAAAACATTGAACGGAGAGTATATATGGAGAACTTACTTGAGATAAAAAATATGTCCGTTACTTTTTTAAATGAGAAGTCATCAGTAAAAGTAATTGATGATTTAAGCTTTTCACTTGCCAAAGGTGAAGTGCTTGGCATAGTAGGGGAAAGCGGAAGCGGAAAAAGCGTTACAAGTCTTGCAGTGATGAAGTTGCTGATTGAACAAAGTTCGAGAGTAGAAGGCATCATAAATTTTGAAGGCACAGATTTAAACAAACTAAGCGAAAAGGAAATGCAGTCGGTCAGAGGAAATCAAATAGCTATGATTTTTCAAGAACCTATGACCAGCTTAAATCCAATTCAACCTTGTGGTAAACAGATAATGGAATCGCTTTTACTGCATAAAAAATTGTCGAAAAAAGAAGCCAAACAAAAAGCAATGGAACTTTTGACAATCTGTGGAATACCTGCTCCGGAACAACGCTTTAATGAATATCCCCATCAAATGAGCGGGGGTATGCGTCAAAGAATAATGATTGCAATTGCACTTGCCTGCGGCCCGAAATTGCTGATAGCAGATGAACCCACAACGGCATTGGACGTTACAATTCAAGCACAGATACTTGATTTAATGAAGCATCTGAAAGAAAAAATTGACATGAGTATAATGATGATTACCCATGATTTGGGGATAGTTGTTGATACTTGTGATAGAGTAATTATAATGTATACAGGACAGATTGTAGAAAGTGCAGCGGTACGAGATATCTTTAAAAGTCCCAAGCACCCATATACAAAAGGGCTTATCAATGCCATTCCAAAGCTAGATAGAACTGCAAAAAGACTGGAAGTTATCGAAGGAATGGTGCCCGATTCCGACAAGATGCCGCAAGGCTGTCATTTCAACCCAAGGTGTCCGTATGCCTCGGACAGGTGCAGACGTGAAATGCCACCGTTTATACAATTGGACGGCAACAGAAGCGTTAGATGCTTTTTGTTTGAGGACGAGGGAAAAGGAGAAAATACCCAATGAGTGAAGTTTTGATAGAAGCCAGAGATATAAAACAATATTTTGATGTTAAACAGTCAAATGGTAAAAAAGCAGTCTTAAAAGCAGTTGACGGAGTATCATTTTCTATTCTCAAAGGTGAAACATTTGGCTTGGTAGGCGAAAGCGGCTGCGGTAAAAGTACACTCGGTAAAGCAGTTTTACGTTTGTATCCCCTTACAGGAGGAGAAATTATCTTTGAGGGTAGGGATATCTCTCAGCTTAAAGGTGAACAGCTAAAAGATTACCGCTGTAACAGTCAGATGATTTTTCAAGACCCATCAAGTTGCCTTAACCCAAGACGCAGAATTGGCGATATACTTATGGAACCATTTATAATACATAATTTGTATGAGAAAAAAGAGCGTGAACAAAAGATAGCGGAGCTTTGTGAAATGGTTGGACTTTCAGCAAATTATTTAAACAGATATCCTCATGAAATGAGTGGCGGTCAAAAGCAAAGGGTAGGTATTGCCAGAGCTTTGGCACTTAACCCCAAAATGATTGTTTGTGATGAGGCTGTATCGGCACTTGATGTATCAATACAGGCACAGGTAATAAATTTACTTGATGATTTACAAGAAAGGTTAGATTTAACCTATCTGTTTATCTCACATAATTTAAGTGTAGTAAAGCATTGTTGCCAAAGAATTGGTGTAATGTATCTCGGTAGAATTGTTGAACTTGCGGAGTCGGACAGCTTATATGCAAATCCATTGCACCCATATACTAAAGCTTTGATTTCAGCGATACCGGTTGCTAACCCCGATAGTACCCGTAAAAGAGAGATACTTACAGGTGATATACCAAGCCCAATTTCACCGCCTACGGGCTGTACATTCCATACAAGATGTCCTTTTGCAAAGGATATCTGTAAAGCAGAGATGCCTGTGAGAAAAGAAGTTGAACCGGGACATTTTGTTTCCTGCCACCTGTATTAAAACAAAAAAATATTTCATGGTAAAAATCAATAAAAATTGTGGGTTTTAAGGGTAAGCTTCCTTAATTGTTTTTGGAAGTGTATTCCCTACAACCGGCAGTTTGCCTTGGGGCGGCACAATCAATGGCAAACCTACGGTTTGCCATTGCGGCGGCGGAGCCGCCTGCGGTCGAAGACCGCATTGTGCCGCCCAAGGCGTTAAATTATCGCAATCTAAAGTTAATGATAACTACTACCGTTTAATTGCGGAGCTTAAATGTCCGCTGATTAAAATATACCAAGACTAATTTAAGGAGGATTACAATGAAAAAAAGATTTTTAGGCATTTTGCTTGCTGCAGCTATGGTTGTAGGCACACTTACAGGCTGCGGCGGCGGCTCAAATCAAGGAGGAGATACTACCAAACCGGGTACAACACCTACCGCCGATACAGGTGCAGCTACTGATAAAACAGTGGTAATAGGTATGGCAACCGACTTGAAAACACTCGACCCGGGCTATATGTACGAAGTATTCGGTAATATGTACGCATATGCAACATATGATATGCTTTACAGAATTGAAGGCAATGATATGTCTAATCCGAAACCGTCCGTTGCAACAGGTTATACACTGAGTGATGATGCAATGACCTATACATTCAAACTGCGTGATGATGTCACCTTCTCAAGTGGTAACAAATTAACTGCTAAAGATGTTGTTTGGACAATCAACCGTGTAAGAAACCTCAAATCAAATACATATGCTCACGTTGAAGGTATTAGCGATATTAAAGCCCCTGATGACACAACCGTTGTTATCACACTTAAAGCTCCGGACGCTTCCTTTATTACAAAGCTTGCTTCAAATGCTTATGGTATAGTTGACAGCGAAGTTGTAAAAGCAAATGGCGGCACAGATGCAGCAGATGCAGCAACAACCGATAAAGGCAGAGATTATTTAGATAAAAATTCTGCGGGTTCAGGTCCGTTTATTCTTGAAAACTGGACGTCGGGTGTAGAACTCGTACTTAAAAAGAACCCAACATATTGGGGTAAATCAGGCAATGTAGAACGTGTTATAATCAAAGAAATCCCTGATGCAAACACACAAATTCAAATGCTTGAAAAAGGTGAAATCGACGTTGCATTTACCCTTAACAGCGATAACATAGGTCAGCTTGAAGGCAAAGAAGGCATTAATATTCTCAGAGGACAATCTGCTGTATGTACATTCTTACTTATGAATAATGATGCGGCTGTAGGTGGTCCAATGGCTAACCCTGATGTACAACAAGCTGTACGTTATGCTTTGGATTATAAAGGTCTTAAAACATTGTGCGGCGAAGGTGCTTCACTTCCTCTTTCAATAGTACCGCAAGGTTTTGTTGGTGCACTTACAAGACCTGATGATTACCAAAACATTGAAAAAGCAAAAGAACTTATGGCTAAAGCAGGTTATGCAGATGGCTTCACCATTAAATTAACTACTGCAAACTATGATACAGAAGGTATGACTTGGACAACAATTGCACAAAAAGTACAAAGTGACCTCGCTGCTATCGGTATTAAGGTTGAAATTGAAACAAGTGAAATCGGTGTTGTAATTGACCAATATCGTGAAGCAAAAGTTCCTTTCCTTGTAATGCACTGGAGCCCTGATTACTATGAAATCAACAATCAATTGGTATTTTTACCCGGCGATACAGTTGGTGCAAGAGCAAACTGGAATAAATCAGACAACACAGCTAAAATGACAGAACTTGGAAATGGAATTATCGGTGAAGCTGATAATGCAGTACGTCAAGCTAAATCAGAAGAATTGCAGAAGCTTATGACTGAAAACAGCCCATATGCTTTCTTATTGCAACATCCAAAGGTATTTGCAGCATCTTCAAAGCTTGAAAATGTAGTATATAATGACCTTTGTAAACTTCAACTTTCAGAACTTAACATTAAGTAACAGAAATTTTCGGTAAATTGTCTTAAATCAGGGGCGAAAGCTTTCGCCCCTGTATTTTTTAAATACGGATAAAATCGCTTTTATTTTGGGAAGGGTGTGCGCCAACTTGCTACGTTACATCGCCAGACGACTGGCGCTTATGATAGCCTTATTAATAGGCGTTTCGGTAATGGTATTTTTAATTTCACATCTGGTTCCAAGTAGCCCGGAAGCTGCTAATTTAAGCCAAACGGCTTTGAGCGACCCTGTGGTTGTTGAAGCGTTTAGGGAAAAATGGGGACTTGATAAGCCACTGTATGTGCAATATTTTATTTATCTTGGAAATCTTCTTCGTGGTGACATGGGTACATCTATAAGAACAGGTCAACCTGTTCTGAGTGACCTTATGCAATACTATCCGGCAACTATTGAGCTTTCAATCTTTGCAATGGTAGTTGCTATTGTGCTTGGTATCTTGTTTGGGGTATTGTCGGCAGTATTCCGAAACAAACCTGTTGACCAAGTCTTGCGAGGGGTATCTGTCAGCGGAGTTTCTATACCCAGCTTTTGGTTTTCGCTACTTGTGCTGTATGTCTTTTTCTACAAGCTGGGCTGGTTCCCCGGGCCGGGACGGTTGGGAAGCCGTATACCAATTCCAACCGGTGGAACAGGTTTATATATCTTAGATGCGATTGTAAGCGGAAATTTTGCTCTTTTTAAAGATGCACTGGCTCATATTATACTGCCGGCTCTGGTGCTTGGGTTCTTCACAATGGGGCTTATTACAAGGCAGACAAGAAGTAATTTGCTTGAAGTAATGAGTATGGATTATATTCGTACAGCACGAGCAAAAGGTATGAGTGAAAAAAGATTGGTTGTAAAACACGCACTTAATAATGCACTTATACCTGTAATTACTGTTGCTGGTATGGGTTTTTGCAATCTTTTGGGCGGCATGGTATTTGTTGAAAAGATATTTGCGTGGCCGGGAATAGGGCAATATGCGTATCTTTCGGCAACGACCTTGGATTTCCCTGCAATATGCGGAGTATCGCTCCTTATTGCGTTCAACTATGTAATCATTAATTTGATTATAGATATTTTATATGGAATTATTGACCCCAGAATTAGGTATCAGTAGGCAAGCAATTAATAATGAGGAGCTGTCAACAGATGGATTTTTTTAAGAATGTATTAAAACAGAAAAACTTTATGTTCAGGCTCGGTATTTTTATATGCCTTGCTTGGCTGTTAATAGCTCTGCTGGCTCCGGTTATTGCACCTTTTGACCCATTGCTTCAAAACCTTGAAATGCGGTTTAAGCCGCCGGGTAATGGGTACATTTTCGGTACAGACAGCTTAGGACGAGATGTGTTCAGCAGAGTGCTTTACGGAAGCCGTATTTCTATTACCGCCGGTATAGTTACGGTTATAATTTCTTTTGTATCAGGTATGGTTTATGGTGCTGTGGCAGGTTATGTTGGCGGTATTGTAGATGATATAATGATGCGACTGAGTGAAATGATTATGTCATTCCCACCACTTATATTGGCAATGGTAATTGCGGCTGCATTAGGCCCCAGTATTACCAACTCAGTTTTGGCTATGACTATTATTTGGTGGCCAAACTATGCCAGACTTACAAGAAGCATTGTAATTTCGGTAAAAGAAAATGATTATGTAACTGCAAGTAAAATAATGGGTGCATCACAAAGAAGAATTTTGTTTAAAGAAATTCTACCGAACAGCATAGGTCCGTTGGTGGTAATGGCAACACTTGATTTGGGTAATGCTATACTGATGTTTTCGGGACTGAGCTTTTTGGGACTTGGGGTGCAACCGCCAAATCCCGAATGGGGTGCAATGGTAAGTGATGGAGTAGCAACATTTAACAATTGGTGGATTGCTGCATTCCCCGGACTTTCAATATTTACAGTAGCAATGGGAGCAAACTTTATAGGTGATGGATTTAGAGATTATCTTGACCCTAAATTAAGAAAACAATTATAAGAAAAAGGTGTGTTATTTATGAAAATAGTGAATATTTCAGAACTTACTTCGGTAGGACAGCCACTTTATGACATGAGAAAAATGTTTAATATCAGCGGAGATTTAACAAATGTAGAGCTTAATATGATTACTATGCCACC